>CAYOBT010000183.1:0-5575 GCA_964402205.1 uncultured Anaerolineales bacterium | reverse complement strand
GTGTCCTGGTTTCCCTGGGCTAGCGCCACGGGACTCACCGTCATCACGCGTTCCACGCCCTGGTCCACATACCCCTCAAATGTGTGAAGAAAGAACAACACAAAGATCATGACCGTGGTGACGCCAAGCTCGCGGAGACAGCCTCGCGCAAGGCCAACCAGGGTGAACATGAGCGCCAACGCGCCGAACGTCACCTCTAGCGGAACCACGGATCCTCCTTGCCACATCGGCACCGGCCGCCGCTTGCCTCGCTAGCCGTCCGCCAGCATAGGGCCAGCCGCCCCACCCTTCCGCCCAGACGGGAAGCAGTCTCCACCCTAGGCCTCTCCCTCTTGGCTCCCCGCATAGCCGCCCAATCGCAGCAGCTCTCGAGCAATGGACCGCGCCGCATCGGGGACAGCCAAGCGACTCGCAGCCGCGGCCATCGTCCGTCGCCGGCTGGTGTCGCCTAGCAATGTCAGCGCCATATGTCCCAAACGTTGCCCGATCTCCCGATCCTGCACAACGACTGCGGCGCCGTTTTCGGCAAGGTAAGCCGCATTGGCGGCCTGGTGCGCGCCGGCATACGGGTACGGTACGAGAATGGCCGGCACGCCCACGGCAGGGAGCTCGCCTAGCGTTCCCGCCCCAGCCCGCGCCACCACGAGATCGGCTGCAAGCAGCGCATCGGTCATCCCATCATGCAGGTACGCACTGAGATGGTAGCGATCCCGTTCGGCGGGATCGAGGGCCTGCCGAACGCCTTCAAGCTGCTCATAGTCTAGATAGCCACACACATGAATGACCTGGGCAACGTCCAGCAGCTCCGCCAGGTGGTCCCGGACAGCAGAGTTGATCGATCGAGCTCCACGGCTGCCACCAAACACCAGCAGCACAGGCTCGTCATCCAGAGCCAGCCGTCTGCGCGCGGCAAAGGGTACGCCATCCAGCAACGCGCGCCGGACTGGGTACCCACTCACCAGTACCTTCTCCGCCGCAAAAAAGCGCCCGACGGAACGGAAACTGACGGCGACACGGTCCGCCCATCGTGCCAGCACGCGTACGGCCCATCCCGGCTCCATATCGGGCAGATAGAGGAGCGATGGCACTCTCTCCCCCGAAGCCGCAAGCATCAGCGGCACCGAAGCATAGCCACCGGTCGCCATGATGGCGTCCGGCCGGGCGGCACCCAGCAGCTCCCGCGCCTCGGCAATCCCGCGCCCGAGCTGCACCAGGCCCTGCACGAAGCCAATCGGCCCAGCGCCTCTCAGGGCTCCAGACGCGACGCCGCGGAAGGTGAGCCCCTCGCGAGCGACCAAGTCGGCCTCCATGCCTCCTGTGCCGCCTACCCAGCATATCTCCAGCGGCAACCCGAGCTCAACGGCCAGCGCCTCAAGTGCCTCGGCCACAGCCAGACCGGGATAGACGTGGCCGCCAGTGCCGCCTCCGGTCAGGTAGATCCTCATGACAGGCGCTCCGCGGGTCTCGTTCGGTCGTGACCAGAGATGCTCAGCAAGATACCTGTGCCCACGAGCAGAGTCATCAGCGACGAACCACCGCCACTGATGAACGGCAGAACCGTGCCAGTGAACGGTAGCGTCTCGGTCAGAGCCGCCACGTTGACGATCGCCTGGACGGCCACCCAGGCGGTGAGACCCTGTGCCAGATACGCGCCAAACGGATCGGGGCACTGGCTAGCGATACGCAGCCCGCGCCAAACCCAAAGCCCGTAGATCAGCATGACGGCCAAAGAGCCGGCGAATCCAAACTCCTCGCCGATGATAGCCAGGATGCAGTCGGTATGGGCGGCATAGAGACGCACCTTCACGGTGCTGTTGCCCAACCCCACGCCAAACAGCCCGCCGCGTCCAAAGGCCAGCAACACGTCCCGCAGCTGCTGGCTCGGCTCGCCGCGAATCCACGCGAGCAATCGCCCCATGCGAAATTCTTCTGTCAAGAGCCCAGCCACCGCGAGCCCCACCAGACCACCGGCGCCCAACATGGCGGTCTCTCGCGTCCCCGCCCCAGCGACCACATACATGGATACCAGCGTCAGTCCCAAGATTAGGGCCGTCGAAAAGTCCGGGTCGGCTAACGTGATCACCACCGGGACCGCCGCTAGCAACATGAACGGCAGCAAGCCCAGACCAAGATCGCGCACGTTGCGTCCGGGCGAAGCTAGCCACGCCGCCATGTACACGAGCACACCCAGCTTGGCGAACTCGGATGGCTGCCCGATCCTCGTCTGCGAATCATCCGGTCCAATGGCCAAGTAGCGCCCCTCTGTGAGCATCATCACGAACAGCGCGATGCCAGTGAGCCCAGCGATGACGTATAGCAGCGGCCTTTGGCCCAGACGACGATAGTCGATACGGGCTGCGACCACGAGCCCGATCGCGCCGACAGTCGCGTACAGCAGCTGTCGCTTGGCATAAGCCAGCGAATCGCCAGGCCCCGAGTCATCGCCCTCGTAGGCATAGCCATAGGATGAGCTGTAGACCATCACCAAGCCGATAGCCAGCAGCATCACCGTGAACAGCAGCAGCATGGCATCGTAGCGTATCGGTTGTCTTTGCAGCCGCGTGCTCATTCCAAGAAACCCCTAGAGTTGCGATACGAGCTCACGGAAGCGCTCACCCCGCGCCTCAAAGTCCGCGAATGCATCAAAACTGGTGCCTCCAGGCGAAAGCAGAACGACGTCTCCGGGGCGCGCGGCTCTAGCCGCCTCGCCCACGGCCTCCTCCAGGCTGGACACCTCGGTCACGTTGACCTTGCCATCGGCGCCACCTGTAGCCTCGATGGCGTCAGACAACGCCCGGGCGATGATGGGCACCGCCTCGCCGAAAGCAATGACTGTGCGCGCTCTCTCTAGCGCCAGCGCGGCCCATGCATCCCAGGGCAGGTGCTTGTCGCGCCCCCCAGCGAGCAGCACCAAAGGCTCCTCGTAGGCGCGCATTGCGGCCATGGCGCGCTCGGGCGACGTGGCGATGGAATCGTTCACAAACAGCGCGCCGTGCCATTCGCGCACCGACTCCAATCGGTGTGGGACCCCTTCGAACGTCAGCGCGACATCGCAGATCACTTTGGGGCTAACGCCTACAGCCGTTGCACAGCAGGCCGCCGTTAGGACATTCGCCACGTTGTGCCAACCACGTAGGCGTACCTCCTGTGCGAGACACAGCGTCGTCTCTACCCCCTGGCTCCGCAGGACGAGAGCGCCGTCGCAGAGAAAGGCTCCCTCGTCCACCTCTTGCTCAAGGCTGAACCGCAGCACCTGGCCCCTGGCGTTCTCTGCCATCTTGCGCGTGACCGCATCATCCTCGTTGAGCACAGCCCAATCGTCCGTTCTCTGATAGGCCAGGATCCGTTCCTTTGCCCGCGTGTAGGCCTCCATGGTCACATGGCGATCGAGATGGTTGGGCGTGACGTTCGTGACAGCGGCCACGTGAGGGCTCCATCCCCGCAGATCAACGATCCTAGATGCCTCGGACCGCTCCCGCTCCGTGTTCGCGCCCTGATAGGCGGGATCAAAGAGCTCTAGCTGGAAACTCGAAAGCTCCATCACGGCTAGGTCGGGCTGGCTATCTTTGAGCAGCCTGGGCGTCAACGGCTCGCCGATGTTTCCGCCGACCCATACCCCTAGTCCCTGCGCCTCGCACATCCGTCCCACTAACGTCGTAGTCGTCGTTTTGCCGCTCGAGCCCGTAACGCCCACGACAGGGCACGTGATCGACTGGGTCAGGAGCCGCGGCTCGCTGCTGAGCGGCACACCGGCCTCTCGCGCCTGACGTACCACGTTGGCCTGAGACGGCACGCCGGGGCTGACGAACAAGATGTCGAGGCTTGCCATGTCCACCGATGCGCCGCCAAGAGCCAGGTGGAGATCCAGATGCGCCACTTCTTGCATCGCGCCCTCGAGGGCCTCGGCGGGCTTGGCATCCATCAATGTGACCCGCGCTCCCGAGGCGCACAGGTACTGGGCCAGTGCTAACCCCTCACGGGCTGCACCGACGATGCCCGTCCGTACGCCCCGCCAGTCCTCGCGACGGATCACCACGCACCACCCCACAGAGCAGACGCCACGCTTACCATACCAGCCACCATCGCCACGAGCACGAAACGCGACACCACTTGAACCTCCGACCAACCTCCGAGCTCAAAGTGGTAGTGGATCGGTGCCATGCGAAAGACGCGACGCCCCTCGCCATACCGACGTTTGCAGTACTTGAAATAGCCCACCTGAATCATCACCGAGAGCGCCTCGACGACGAACACGATCCCCACCAGTAACAGCAGCAGCCATCGCCCAGAAAGCACCGCGACCGCCGCCAAGCCGGCCCCCAGCGCCTGCGATCCCGTGTCGCCCATGAACATCGAGGCCGGATGCGCGTTGTGCCACAGGAACGCCAAGAGCACGCCCGTCACGGTAAGGCTATACAGGCCAAGCGACGACTGCCCATCGACCAGGCAGATCACCCCTAGCGCAGCGTACGCCGCCGCTGCGGTGCCAGCCGCCAGACCGTCCATGCCATCGGCGAAATTGACGCCGTTCGCCATCGCGACCATGTATAGCATCGCCAGTGCGACCCAGACGACGCTCGGAAGCGCTACTGTCAACGAGGCCCCTAGCCGCACGCTTCTCGTCTCAGCCGAAGCGAACAGCAGCACGGCAATCCCCAGCGCCACCAGCCACTGCGCAGCGAACTTGCCCCGCACCAACCATCCGACTCCCTCGTCGTCCCGAAGGCCCTGGATGTCGTCAAAGGCGCCGAGTGCCGCAAAGGCCAGCGTCGCTACCAACGGAGGCAACACGCCCGGTTCACCGGCCACCCAGAGGATCAGGCATCCCAGGACGAGCATCGCGAGAAAGTAGGCCCCGCCCATCGTCGGCGTCCCCCACTTGGCCATGTGCGAATCGGGCTCATCGGAGCGGATGCGCTTGGCAACGCCCCACGCCTGCAACCTGCTCGCGACCCAACCGCCCCATGGGACCGTTGCGGCAAAGACCAGAGCCATCCATAGTAGTGCCTGGCCTAGCATGGGGTTCCTTCCAGCGCGGCCACGATCTCTTCCATGGTCATCCCACGTGATCCCTTGACAAGGACCGTGTCTCCGGCCTGCAACGTTCTAGCTAGGAGGTCGATGGCCTCGCCGTTGCTATCTACCTCCCACACCGGCGCGAGACCCGCCGAGCGTGCCGCTCGTGCGATGAGGCGCGCGCGATCTCCCACCGTCAGGAGCAAGTCTGTCGCCTCTGCCGCATAGCGCCCGACCTCAGCATGGCCCTGCTCCTCCATGGGACCAAGCTCGAGCATATCCCCCAACACGGCCACGCGACGCCCCGTGACAGCCCCCAGCACTTCCAACGCACCGATGGTTGCCGCGGGGCTGGCGTTGTAGGTATCATCCAGGATCCGAATGCCACCCGCGCCCAGTCGGGGGATCAAGCGAAGGCCTGGGCCCGTGGCGCCGACCGCGTCGGCGATCGTATCCCAAGCCAAGCCCTCGGCGCGCCCTACGGCCACCGCGGCCAACACGTTCATCACCTGATGTCTTCCCAGGATGTTGGCGCGCATCGCAATGCCGCCGCTCGGAC
>CAYOBT010000182.1:0-5611 GCA_964402205.1 uncultured Anaerolineales bacterium | reverse complement strand
TCTACGATGCGCACGGCATAGCCAGCAGCCTCGAGAATCTGCTGGCTATGCAACGCAGCGGTCGTCGTGCGATAGGTCGCCACGGCATGGGTTGGCGACCTAGACCCGTTCGGCTTCAGGCGACCGCCTCACGACCCATCGCGGCCGCGCAGGCCAACGTGCGAGAGATCAATGGGTTGGAAGCCCAGCGCATACGCCGGCGAGTGAGGCAACACGCGATAGTCATCGCGTTCCGGATCCGCAAAACACGGATCGCCGACGACAGAAGCCGTGTCGAGACCCAGCTCTCGCCACTCGGCCAACGTCGGAACGTTCTCCAGCTTTTCCATGCGGATCTCTTTGCCGTCGCTCTGCCAGAGGACGTTCCCCTCCGAGCGAACAGGCAGGGATCGCTCACCCCTGACGCGGAACAGGCTGGCCTCGCCGCCGTACGACACGATGTTGTTCCGGAAGACGATCTCCTCATGCCCCCGATCGGAGGGATTGTCGTAGCTCACCTGCGTCTTGAGGCCATCCACAAAGACATTGTTCTCCAGCACATTCCGGCGGTTGCTGAACCAGACGTGGACGGACTCGCGCGTCCGGTAGACGACATTGTTACTAACTACCGTATCGCGTGTCTCGCAGCCCAGGTAGATGCCCCAGCCAGGCGTGTGATCACCGTACGAGTAGCAATCATGGATGAGGTTGTTATCGATCAGAATGTTGGCGTCTCGCACAAAGATCCCGGCCCCATCATTGATCGTGTACATCAGGTCATAGATCTCATTGTGCGCGATGATGAGCGCCTGCCCCTGGTTCCGTCGCTCCCTCGCCTGGTGGTCGGTAGCCCAGTGCCGCGCATAGATGCCTGATTGGGTGATGTCATGGATCAGGTTATGGCAGAACGAGCCCCCACCATCATCGATGTTGATACCCACCGCGCTAGGATAGACGGCTCCACAATCGTGGATGTGATTGTAGGAAACGTCGTTCGGCTCCTGGTGATAGTTGCGCGTAATGATGCCCCCGCTACCCGTGGACCAGATCTCGTTGCCCACGACGCGGTTGTCATAGCCCTCTATCTCGAGCGCATAGTTGCCCACGTGGCCGATGCGGCCATCCACAAACCTGCAATGGCGCACATTGGAGAGATCCAGCGCCGATGGCAGCACGATGTCGCCGACGTCGCCGCAACCAGGATAGCCGGAGGGAGGCAGCGTCCAGTCGGCATGGAGGAACGTCAGCCCCCGGAGATGCACATGCTCGACCCAGGCATCATCCTCGGCCCTTCCGTCAAACCGAACAAGCTCTGTTAGCACCGGAGCGACCACTTCCGCAGTCGCCGGGTCGCAAGTGGGCCACCAGTAGAGCTTGCCCGCCCGGGTGTCTAGGTACCATTCGCCAGGCCGCTGGAGGCCCTCCAGCACGTTCTCAACAACGTACCTATTGGGCCCCTGCCAACCAAAGGGGTGGCTAGGCTCGGGAGCGCCGGTGAAGGTCACCACACGCTTGTCCGCATCCACCGCCTCCACTCGTAGCCTGGAATCGTTCCACGAATGGTAGACCAGGACCTCTACGTCCTCCAGGTTGTGCCAGGTAGCCTCGATATCGCCGTCGCGGTAGGTGAACGCGTTATCGCCCACGGGCTCGACGATGCGATAGTAGCCATCGTTGGGCAGTCTGGCACGGTCTTGGCGTTGGCCATTGACAAAAAGCTGACGGAAGGCCCAGCCGCCACCTCGTGCCTCGGGCACATCACAGACGACAATCTCACCGCGATAGGGCTGCCAATCCGCCTGGATCCGACGCCCGCCACTAAAGGTGGGCTTGTCGCCTGGAAATGCGGCATAAGTAACGGGCGCATCCGACGTACCGCTATCGGCTGGCGTCAGCACCCAAGGCTGGTGAAGCCTGTAGGTCCCTCCACGTACCAGCACCGTTACCGGCGCATGCAACTCCTGCTTGGCACCCTGCGCACGAATCATGTCGCGCGCGCCAGCCAGCGAGGCGAGCGGCCCATCGGTCAGATCCTCGTTAGGAGCCGGCAGTCGACCTGACCAGGCGTCATCGCCGTTGGTCGCCACATAGAGCGTGATGCCGTTATCCTCGTCCATCCCATGTCCTCCTCATCAGGCACTGAACGTCGCGCTGTATCGGCCACGCCCCCAGCATAGTCCTGACCCACTCTTGTGTCCACCAACCCACCGTGGGCCAAAACGTCCGTCGCGGCCCTTGCGGCCTTGCCCCCTAGCGATAGGCGCTTTAGAATTGCTCCGCGTCACCCACTCAAGGAGGAGGGCCTGACGATGGTAGCGTCCCACCGCAGATCAGGCGCATCGCCTCCGCTGTCAGTGCTGCTGGGCACCGGCTGGCTAGCGGCGGCCAGTCTGGCCTACGAGGTAGCGCTGACACGGCTGCTCGCGGTTGCCCAGTTCCACCACCTAGCCTTTATGGTGATCAGCCTGGCCATGTTGGGATCCGGGGCAAGCGGTACGCTCCTCGCGACCTGGCCACGTCTGGGCTTCTGGCAGCCCCGCGCCACCATGGCATGGCTGGCCATCGTGGCGGCTGTCTTGATGCCGGCTAGTCTGGTCCTGATGAACCTCGTTCCCTTTGATGCGTACACCATCTGGGACGCTCGCCAGATCGCGATTCTGGGTCTACACTATGTCCTCCTGTCAACGCCCTTTTTCTGCAGCGGCGCTGCCCTCAGCCTGCTGTTCCGGCGGTATCCGCGAGCCATCGGGCCGGCGTATGGCGCCAACATGATAGGATCGGCGCTCGGTTGCTTGCTAGCCTTGGGAGCCCCCTCATTGGTAGGCGGCGAGGGAGTGCTGCTCCTGTGCTCGCTGGCGTCGATCATCGCAGCCATCTGCTACGCGCCACGACGGAAGCGTTGCTGGCAGCACCTAGCGGCGGCCGCTGTAGGAGCCACCGCGCTCGTTGGCATGCTGCGCGCGCCGTCCCTTCTGCACGTGCGTCTTTCGCCTTACAAGGGCCTGTCATACGCGTTGCAGGCGCCGGGTAGCGACATCGTGGCCAGCCGGTGGAATGCGGTCGCCCGCATCGATCTCGTGCAAAGCTCGACGATACACGCCCTGCCTGGCTTGAGCTACCGATCGACCGTCACCCCTCCGCCCCAACTCGGCCTCTTTCGTGATGGCGACGATCTCAGTCCGGTCTTGCTGCTCGATCCGACCACCCCACCGGGCGATGAACCTCGACTGGCCTTCGCACAAGCTATGCCATCGGCCCCGGTCTATGAGCTCGCGCGTGACGGGCGCGTCCTAGTGCTCGATCCCCTCGGCGGCTTGGAGGCGTGGGTTGCCTTGGCCCAAGGCGCTGACTCGGTGGACGCAGCCGTTGCCAATCCCCTGGTTGTGTCCGTGGCCGACGGGATCTACGAGCATCCCGGCGTGGGCCTGCTCGCTACCGATCCGCGCAGTGCCGTCCGTTCCGGCGAAGCATCCTACGACACGGTGGTGCTGCCGCTGACAGCCCCCTACCGACCGGTCCGCTCGGGAGCCTACAGCCTTTCTGAGCAATACGAGCTGACGACTGAGGCGTTCTCCGACTATGTGCGGGCACTCGTTCCGGGCGGCGTGTTCGCCGTTACTCGCTGGCTACAGACACCGCCCAGCGAGTCCGTGCGCACGTACGCACTGGCGGTCGCCGCGACAGAGGCGGTGGGCGGCGATTCTGAGACCTGGATCGTGGCCTATCGCGGCTATACCACGATGACTGTCCTGATCAAGCGAGGACCCTGGCAGCAGGCGGAACTCGGCCATCTACGCAGGTTCTGCGATCGCTGGGCATTTGACCTGGTCGCCATGCCCGGCATGACGGACGCGGAGGCCAACCGGCACAATGTGCTGGATCGGCCCGTCTATCGAGAGACGTTTCTTTCGCTCCTTCACGCCGACGACCGCGACGCGTGGTACCGCGCCTACCCCTACCAGGTAGCTCCACCGACGGATGATCGGCCCTTCTTCGGGCACTATTTCCGGTGGCGGCAGCTGCCCCAGGTGTTGGGTGAGCTGGGCCATACCTGGGCACCCTTTGGAGGGGCAGGCTACCTGGTCATCCTAGCGCTGCTGATCGTCGCGGTTGCGGCGGCCGCCGCGCTAGGGGCCATGCCTTTGCTCGTGCGCATTGGAGCGCGAGATCATCCGTCCCCCCAGCGATGGCGCACAGTCCTCTATTTCGGCAGCATCGGGATGGGCTACATGCTGGTGGAGATCCCGCTCATCCAGCGCTACACGCTGATCCTGGGGCACCCAGCCTATGCATTCTCCGTGGTGCTAGCGGGGATTCTGGTCTTCTCGGGACTGGGCTCATTGCTGTCCGATCGCGCGAGATTGCGGCCTTGTCTCTTCGCGCTAGGCGTGGTGGCAGCGTTCCAGCCGATGGTGGCCGTCTGGCTCCAGCAGGTCAGCCCACGCTGGTCCCTCTTGGCGCGGGGCAGTGCGGTTCTGATCGCCTTGGGGCCGCTTGGTTTGCTGATGGGGATCCCCTTTGCCAAGGGGCTAGCGTTTCTAGCAGAGCAGGCACGCCATGATATGCCTTGGGCGTGGGCAATCAATGGGGGCACCTCGGTCGTGGCGTCCGTACTGGCCGCCGCCCTGGCACTCTCGTGGGGAGCGAAAGCTGTGACGCTCCTGGGAGCCGCGTGCTACCTGGTCGCGCTGGGGGCGAGGATGGGCGCTAGGGGACCCAAGAGCCTTCCCGCGCTCCGTGCTCGCCTGTAAGGGGGACAAACCGCACGCCGCCGAGGTTGCGAGCCTGGACCTCTCCCTCGATCTTGCGGAAGCGCCACAGCGACTGGTAGCCGCCGGGCGGCCCGATAGGGACGACGATGCGTCCCCCTTCGACAAGCTGCTCGACCAAAGGCTGCGGCAGGTGATCGGGGGCGGCGGTCACGATGATGGCGTCGTACGGGGCATGCTCTTCCCAGCCATAGTAGCCGTCTCCCTGCTTGCAGGTGACGTCGTAGGCGAGTTCGTCCAGCAGCGACTCCGCACGGTCGGCGAGTTCGGGCACGATCTCGATGGAATAGACCTCGACATAGCCCAACGCTGCCAGCACAGCCGCCTGGTACCCCGAGCCCGTGCCGATCTCAAGCACGCGATCGCCCTCGCGGAGATCCAGGAGCTCAGTCATCCAAGCCACGATGTAGGGCTGGGAGATGGTCTGGCCGTAACCGATGGGCAGCGGGCGGTCTGCGTAGGAGAGTTCGCGATACTCCTCGGGGACGAACAGGTGTCGTGGCACGCTGCGCATGGCTCGCAGGACAGCGCCATCGTCCACACCGCGCGCCTCGATGGTGTTAGCGACCATCTGCTCCCGCTCCTCGTGCCAGCGAGAATCGGCCGTCGGCTCCTGAGAGCTCCCATCAGCCGTCCCGCACGCGGACGCCAGCAACGTCAAGAGAATGAATCCAAAGACAACCAAGCGGGTCTCCGAAGAGGCCATGCAACCTCCTTTGCCTACACCCACGGACCAGCTGGACTCACTTCCATTATAGCATGCGACGGGGGGCGCTTGCCGCCGCTGCGCTCGGCCCTATAATCGAGAGTGCCACGTGACAATGGCGCTCGCACAAGGAGGCACTACTATGTTCCATGATCCG
>CAYOBT010000181.1:0-5616 GCA_964402205.1 uncultured Anaerolineales bacterium | reverse complement strand
ACGGCGCCGCCTGCCTGCTATCCAACGGAGATCACATTCACCAAGCGGATCTCGTCACCCGGCTCTAGCAAGGTCTCTTCGTTGACCAACTTCTTGTTGCGCACTGCCAGGACCGTCTGTGGATCCAGCTCGAGCTTTTTCATGGCATCGCGCACCGTCATGCCGCTGCGCATCTGCCATGTACGATCATGGTACCGAATCGTGGCCTCGCTCATCCGCCCCCCGTATCCGTCCAACCACGCTATGCGCTCAGTCCGCTCGTCACAGATCAGCCTATAGCAGCCCCTCACATCTAGCCACTTTTCATAGTATCCTACGTGGCAATGGTGGTCAAAGGACGCAGTCCCGGCGCCGTTTGTGGCTGGGGCAAGACGCTCGCAACAGCACCTTTGACAGATCCGCTCCCACCCGCTATCTTGCTTGCCAAGGTGCTAGCCCCAAGTGCGCGGCGCCTCAGCTCCCACAGACACACGAGAGGAATGCCATGAACCCCACGCCCATTCGCGTTGCAGTCACCGGTGCCGCCGGCAACATCGGCTATGCCCTGCTCTTTCGCATTGCCAACGGCGATCTCTTTGGTCCCGAACAGCCCGTGGTTTTGCAGCTATTGGAGATCCCACCGGCCATGAAGGCTCTCGAGGGCGTCGCCATGGAGCTGGACGATTGCGCCTTTCCGCTGCTAGCTGATATGCAGCTAGCTGATGACCCGCGCACAGGCTTCAACGACGCCAACTGGGCCCTGCTCGTGGGAGCACGCCCCCGTGGCAAGGGCATGGAGCGGCGCGATCTTCTCCAGGCCAACGGACCCATCTTTGTGGCGCAAGGCCGCGCGCTCAACGATGTAGCAGCGGATGACATCCGTGTCCTGGTAGTGGGCAACCCAGCCAACACGAACTGCCTCATCGCCATGCACAACGCCCCGGACGTTCCTCGTGCGCGCTTTACCGCGATGACGCGACTCGATCACAACCGCGCCAAGAGCCAGTTGGCCGCCAAGGCAAGAGTGCCCGTTCGTGATGTGCGCAAGGTGTCGATCTGGGGCAACCATAGCGGCACCCAATACCCCGATGCCTTTCACGCCGAGATCGCCGGCCGACCGGCGCCCGAGGTGATCGCAGACGACGCCTGGATTCGCGACACCTTTATCCCGACGGTCCAGAAGCGTGGCTCCGCCGTCATCGAGGCGCGTGGCAGCAGCAGCGCCGCCAGCGCCGCGAACGCTGCCATCAACCACGTCCAGACGTGGTATCATGGCACGCAGCCCAACGACTGGGTCAGCATGGCCATCCCGTCCACCGGCGCCTACGGAACGCCCAAGGGCGTCATCTTCAGCTACCCGGTCACCGTCGCAGAGGGGACCTACCGAGTCGTGTCCGACTTGCAGTTGAGCGGCTACGACCGCGAGCGCCTGCGGATCACGGGCGACGAGCTGCTTGACGAGCGCGCCGCCGTCGAGGATCTCCTCGCCGACGACTAGCTTCAGTCCTCGACATGGGTTCAGCAGACAAGCGGGCGCCACGATCCAGGCTGTGGCGCCCGCTCCGTTTCGTACAGTCCTTGCGAGGCCAGCTGTTAGGCGTCCTGTTCCGCCGCTAGGCGTACGTCGCTTCCTGGAAGACCCTCTTCGCCCTCAGCCAGCAACCCTTCAGAGACCAGCACCGTCTTGAGTGCCACGATGCCCACCTCAAGCATGCGCTTGTCGGGCTCTCGCGTCGTCAGCTTCTGTAGGGCCAGTCCCGGCGCTGCCATCGCCCGCACCACGGCGCTCTTCTCATAGAGTCGGGCGTTGAGCTTCAGCAGCTCGTAGGCAATGCCAGCTACCACGGGGATCAGCAGAATCCGGGTAGCCAGTCGGACGAGGAGCGAGGGACGCCCCATGAGCGTCGATAGGACGACCATGATCACGACGACGCCGAGAAGGAATCCCGTCCCACAGCGCGTGTGCTCCCGTGGATAGGCGCTGACGGCCTCGGGTGTCAACTCAGCACCATGCTCGTAGGCATTGATCGTCTTGTGCTCGGCCCCATGGTAGGCGAAAACCCGGCGAATGTCCGGCATGGTGCCAATGGCCGCCATGTAACCCACTAGCAGGCCTAGGCGGATGGCACCCTCAATTAGGTTGCTGACCAGCCCAGAAGCCACATAGCGATCCGCCAAGCCGGTGAGAAAGGCCGGCAGAAGCACGAAAAGGCCCACTCCCAGTCCCAGGGAAAGCGCCATGGTGCCCCAGGCCAACGGGCCACTTAGGCTCTCCTCTTCTTCCTCGAGCGCCACATCGGCTGACCAGACCAGGGCGCTGAGGCCGAGCCCCAGCGAGTCCCATAGCGACGTCAGCCCACGCACAAAGGGCAACTTGAGCCATTTGCTGCGGTACACGGCCGCGGTCAGCGGCTCGCGCCGAACCACGATGTGGCCGTTGGGGTCGCGCACCGCCACAGCCCAGTCGTGCTCTCCCCGCATCATCACGCCCTCGAGGACGGCTTGTCCCCCATAGTTAAAGCTAGGCATCGCGGCTCCCTCGCAGAACTTGATGGCAGTTCCGACACCGCGCCTCGTACACCTCGCTGGCACCCACCAGGATGATGGGGTCGTCATCGTGTGCGGGCTGGCCGTCGATCAGCCGCTGAGTACGCGTAGCGGGGGCACCGCACTGCATGCAGATCGCCTGCAGCTTGGTCACGAACTCGGCTCGGGCCATCAACGCAGGCATCGACCCGAAGGGCTCCCCGCGGAAATCGAGATCCAGACCTGCGACGATGACACGAAGTCCGCGATCGGCCAGCTCCTCCAAAACGCCGACAATGCCCTCATCAAAGAACTGGACTTCGTCCACCGCCACGACTTGTGTGTCGTCCTCAAGCGCCTCAAGGATCTCCGTCGCGGCGCTCACGGGGATCGCATCCACAAAGGCGCCCGAATGGGAGGCGACGCGCCGGTCCCCGTAGCGCTGGTCAATCCCATGCTGAAACACCTGCACGTGCTGCCGAGCGATCTCGGCACGCTTGACGCGTCGGATGAGCTCCTCGCTCTTGCCGCTGAACATGCAGCCGCAGATAACTTCGATCCATCCCCCATCGTACCGGTAGAAGCTCACGCCCACCTCCAGCGTCTCGATCGCAAAAGGGGCAGAGTGTCACCACTCTGCCCCATCTAGTCGAAAGACACGTCCCGCCTAGCCCGCGGTGTTCTCCTCGGCTTGGCCTTCCAAGAGGTCTTCGAGCGAGGAGATCTCTTCGTCCTCGTCCACCAGCTCGACGAGCTGACGGGCCTTTTCCCGCTCT
Source organism: uncultured Anaerolineales bacterium (assembly GCA_964402205.1). Classification (GTDB taxonomy): domain Bacteria; phylum Chloroflexota; class Anaerolineae; order UBA1429; family UBA1429; genus DAIRUQ01. The sequence goes on along the minus strand of CAYOBT010000181.1, from coordinate 2,335 downwards.
CGGCGCGCCTTGTCGCGCTCCTTGGCCTCTTCGCGCAGCCTTCGAGCCGTCTCCACCTTGCGGGTGAAGCGTTCGACCTGGCCGGCAGTATCGACAATGCGCTGCTGACCAGTGAAGAAGGGATGGCACTTGCTACAGACGTCGACCCGGATCTCTTCTACGGTAGAACCGGTCGTCCAGGTATTGCCGCAAGCGCACACGACCTTGGCCTCAGGATACCAGGTTGGATGGATGTCCTTCTTCACGCTGTCGTCACCCTCTCAGGATACACAGACACGCGCCTACGCCCGCGACGATGCCACTCGAACTTGACAAAGCCGTCAATCGTGGCAAACAACGTATCATCACGGCCCAGCCCAACATTGGTACCAGGATGGATGCGCGTGCCGCGCTGACGCACAAGGATGGAGCCCGCACGGACGGCCTCACCATCAAAGCGCTTGACGCCTAGCCGTTTGCCAGCGCTATCGCGATTATTGGCGGTACTCCCGCCACCCTTTTTGTGTGCCATGCTACCATCTCCTCGTCAAGCGCTCAGGCCGCCGCAATGCTCTCAATCCGAAGGCGCGTAAAAGGCTGCCGATGCCCCTTCACGCGTCGATAGCGCTGCTTGGGACGATACTTGAGCGTCGTCACCTTGGGCGCCTTGCCGTGCTCGAGAACCTTGGCGCTAACGCGCGCGTCCTCCAGCCAGGGTTGCCCGATACGCACGGCCTCGTCATCCGAGATCAGCAGAACCCGCTCGAGATCCAGCGTGTCACCCGCCTGGGCCTCGAGGGGCTCGACATCAATGGTATCGCCGACGGCCACACGGTATTGGCGGCCACCGGTCTCAATTACTGCGTACACGCGTCACCTCCGACCACAAATCACGGGAATCGCCTCATGGCCGCCGGAGCGAACCTTGATCCTGCCGAACAGCCATTATAGGCGCGACGCCTTGCTCTGTCAAAGAAGCAGCCCGCACCTCTCTGGCCCTCACACCTGGTGGCGCGCGCTTTCTGCCATATGCGCATAGATCGTGTCCACCGATGGAATCATGGCTACCTCTAGCGCCTTGGAGACGGGATACGGCACATCGTCCGCCGAGACCATGGCCACAGGGCAATCCAGATCATCAAAGAAACGGCGCTGGATCTCGCCAGCTATGCGCGGTCCCAGGCACATGCTATGGGGATTCTGCTCCACCACCAAGACGCTCCCCGTCTTGGCCACCGACGCGCCGATGAGGTCCCAATCCATGCCCACTAGGTCCAGCGTCCGCAGGTCGATGATCTCCGCCTCCAGCCCCACAGCCGCCAGGCGATCGGCGGCGGCCATGCTATCGCGCACACCCGTCAGGTAGGTGAGCACCGTCACGTTGCTGCCGGGCCGAACGATCTTTCCGCTGCCGTAGGGGATCATATAGTCCAGATCGTCAGTCGGGATCTCGGCCTTGGCTGCATAGAGCTGCCCATGCTCAAGCATGAGCACAGGGTCCTCCAAATGCATGGCCGCATTGAACATGCCGACATAGTCAAAAGCATTGGATGGCGCCATGACTCGCCATCCCGCAAAGAGGGCGAACAGCGACGCAGGATCCGACGAGTGCTGCCCGCCGTAGCCAAACCCGATGGCGATGCGGGTGCGCGCCACCACGGGAAAAGACACCCGTCCGCCATACATGTGTCGCAACTTGCCAATCTGGTTAAAGAGCTGATCCGCCGCCACCAGGGCAAAGTCGGGGAACATGATCTCGACGACGGGCCGTAGCCCCACCGATGCCGCGCCGCCTGCCATGCCCACGAATCCTGCCTCAGAGATAGGCGTGTTGATGACGCGGCCAGGAAACGCCTCGGCCAACCCCTTGGTGGCTTGGTACGCGCCGCCGCCCAGATTCGCGACCTCCTCCCCCAGCACAAACACGCGCTCGTCTCGCTCCATGGCGCGTCGCGTCACGGCGGCGATGGCCTCCACATAGCTGGCCGTCCGAGATGCGCCCATCTGCTCGCTTTCGAGGACGCGCGCCTCTGCCGGCAGATCGCTTGGTCCTCGCAGATCACGGGTGATGGTGGCAGGATCGGGCCACAAAGCCGCTGGGATCTTCCAAGTGTCGCCCTGCTCGACCACGCAGGCTTGTCGTGCCGCCTCGACGGAGGCAATGGCCATTTCGCGCAGACGCGTCTCCTGCTGCTTGGAGAGCAAGTCCGCGGTCAGCATCTCGCGCGGGAACGTGGCGAGCGGATCCCGCTCCCACCAGTCCGCCTCTTCCTGCTTGGTGCGGTAGCCATAGGCGCTGCCTGGAATCCGCCCCGCGTGGTGATAGTGACGCCACGTCTTGGCCTCGATGAAATGG
>CAYOBT010000180.1:0-5631 GCA_964402205.1 uncultured Anaerolineales bacterium | reverse complement strand
GTATGGTGACCGCGTGGAAGCTGAAGCCCTGTATGACCTCTTGTCCAAGGACATCGCACCGCTCTTTTACGACCGCACAGCCCACGGCGCTATCCCACGCAACTGGATCGCCAAGATGAAGACGGCCATTCGCGAGATCACGCCTCAGTTCAGCGCGCATCGCATGGTGCAGGAGTATTGCGAGAAGCTGTATCTTTCGGCAGAGGCGCGCTACCGTCATCTGGCTGAGGACAGCTTTGATGCCGGACGGAATCTGGCGGAGTGGAAGCAGCATCTCAGGGCTCACTGGGGGGAAATCCGATTCGAGAACATCGAGAGCGATGCGCACGATGGCATGACCGTCGAAGCGGACATCCACGTCCGGGCGCGGATCCGGCTGGGCGCGCTAACGCCTGAGGATGTGAGCGTCGAGGTCAGCTATGGCACCATCCGACCGGACGGTACGGTCAACCGCACGAATACGGTTTGCATGGAGGGTACGGCAACAGACGAGAAGGGCATCTACGCCTACGAAGGCACCATCAGGTGTGACAAGAGCGGCCTGCATGGCTACAGCCTGCGCATCCTGCCAAATCACGAAGATTTGTGCCATCCACACATGCCAGGTTTGGTGATCTGGTCGCCCTAGCTTTCGCATCGCACAATCAGAGACTGTCTCCGAGTCAGAAGGCCTAAAGGACAACCCAGGGTCGATGACCGATAGGGTTCGAGGGGAAACGCTCGAGCCTCCCGCGCTTGGAAAGGAGATCACGCGCTGGCGCGCTTGCGGCCGGCGTCGCTCCTTTGCGGCGCCGGCTCGTGTGTACTGGAGGAATCGTCATGGCATCCGATCGAGACCAGAGCGCGCCACGCTATCGCTTTGCCACGCGTGAGCTGCTGATCATGGCGGGCTTGGCCGGACTCAGCGGCGTTGCTAGCACGGCTGTCAACGCCCTAGGCGACGCGATCCAGGCCATCCTGGGGTTTGCGGGCACGACCCAATGGGCCGCGGGCCTTCACGTGACGCTGTTGCTGCTCGCGCCGGTTCTCGTTGGCAAACCAGGCGCAGCGACCATTACGGGTATTCTCAAAGGGGCTGTGGAGCTGCTGAGTGGCAACACGCACGGCATGCTGGTCCTTTTGGCCGATATCGCCGCGGGGCTGCTCATCGATCTGACGCTCCTAGCCTTCCAGCGCCGGGATCATTGGCTGCCGATGGTGGTCGCTGGCGCCATCGCTGCGGCGAGCAACGTCTCTGTCTTCCAGCTCTTTGCCAGCGCCCCGGAAGATGTGCTCCGCTACGTGTGGGCCATCGCGGGCCTTGCAGCGGCATCGGGCGCCACCTTGGGAGGCCTGCTGGCATACGCGCTGCTCAAGGCGCTCCGTCGAGCAGGCCTGAGCATACCCAGCGCCGAGCGCCGCCGACTTACCTGGCCGCAAGGGGTGGTGCTAGCCGTTGCGACGATAGCGCTCGTAGGGGGCGGATTCGCTCTAGCAGAGGCATACACCGGCGAGGCTACCGTAGAAGTCACCGGGGCGTGCGCGGAGCCCTATGCCTACAGCCCCGAACTAGGCCTACCAGTGGTGAACCTTCAGCTCGAGATGCAGGGCATGAAACGCGATGTCGCGGGAACGCCGCTTCGCGAGATCGTGGCGCACGCAGCGCCGGACCCTGGCGTCAACGCCGTGATCGCAACCGCCACCGACGGCTATGCCTTCTTTGTGACGATGGACGAGATCACCACCAACGACGAGCTGCTACTGGCCCACCACGGGGATGGCAAGGACATCGGCTACGACATTGTCGGTGCGGAAAGCCCCAAGGCTTGGGTGCGCAACGTCATCGAGCTGCGCCTGCAGGCGCAAGCCGCCATCGAGCTCACCGGCAAGCTGGACCAGGCATCACCCTTCCGGCCAGCGGACTGGTTGGGGAACATGGACAGCGCGCGTGTTGACGCTGGAGATGGTCCGACCAAGTACCAGGGCGTGCCGGTGCGAGCCGTCATCTCGGCCGCAGGGCCACAAGCCCAAGTCACCACCCTCCGTGCCATAGGACGTGACGGAGACACGACCCAGTGGGTGTTGGAAGAGGTGATGGCCGACGATGCCATCCGCATCTGGATCGTGAACGACTCTGAGGGGACGCGGTATGCTGTGGGGAGCGCAGATCAGGAGATCATCGCCACTGATGTGGTCGAGTTGGTCGTCGAGTAAGAGATGCCGGCCCTGATCGAGGCGAAGCATCTGTGTTACCGGTATCCAAGCGCCTCCGACTGGGCGCTCGAAGGAGTGGGCCTTGCTATCTCTCCCGGAGAGATGGTGGCCGTCACGGGCCCGAGCGCATGTGGCAAGTCGACGCTGGCGATGGCCATCGCGGGCTGCCTGCACGAAAAGCCCGGCGGCGTCTGGCGTGGCTCCGTTCGAGCCGATGGCATAGATATCACCTCCCGTTCGCTCTATGAGAACGCCGAACTCGTCGGGCTGGTCCAGCAGAATCCAGAGGATCAGTTCTGCACGCTGACCGTCGAGGATGAGGTCGCCTTTGGCCTAGAGAATCGGCGCTGTCCTCGAGATGAGATGGTGCGCCGGATTGACTGGGCCCTAGACGTCGTGGGCGCACAGCACCTGCTAACCAGGCAGCTTGCCACCCTCTCGGGTGGCGAAAAGCAGCGCATCGCTATCGCCTCCATCCTCGCAGCCAGACCCCGCGTCCTCATCCTCGATGAGCCTACGTCGAACCTGGATCCGAGGGCAACCCAAGCCATCCTAGTGATCCTGGAACGCCTCCGCAATGACCACGGCCTCACGCTGATCGTCATCGAACACAAGCTACGTGCCCTGGCACGATTCGCGCCACGCATCGTGCGCATGGCCCAAGGACGCATCTCGGACCAACACGCCCAGACTGACATGAAGACCGACAAGTATATCCGTGCGCCTGCCCCCCCTGGTGATGTCGTCTCCAGGCTGGAGAATGTCTCCCACTGGTTCGGCACGCGTCGCGCCCTGGAAGATCTATCCGTCAGCATCCATCGGGGGCAAGTCGTCGCGGTGATGGGCGACAACGGGAGCGGAAAGAGCACGTTGCTTCGTTGCCTGATGGGGCTCATCCGGCCAATCGAGGGACGGGTCATCGTGCTGGATCGCGACCAGCCTGTCGTCTCGGCGCTGGCCGAACGAGCCGGCATCGTGTTCCAGAACCCAGACCACCAGCTCTTGGGAGACTCTGTCTGGGACGATGCCATGATGCTCGCCCGCAACACGGGTCAGGCGGAATTCGTCGCCCCAAAGGCTGAACGCCAGCTTCGCAAGAGCGGGCTCTGGCATCGCCGCGCCGACTCGCCGTGGACCCTAAGCTATGGCCAGAAGCGCCGGCTCAACCTCGCGGCGGCCACCTCGCACGACCCGGACTTGGTGCTGGCGGACGAGATTCTGATCGGGCAGGATCCCGCCAATGCTCAGGGCTTGATGGAACACCTGCGGGCGCTAGCAGATCGAGGATCAGCCGTCGTCGTGTCACTTCATAACCTCGCCACGGCCGAGCAATATGCCGATCGCGTACTCTTTCTGGAGAGGGGGCAACTCACGCTGGACGCCTCCATCGACGGCCTGCGACCGTTCCTTCTCAGTACCGGACGCGAGGCCTATCTGGAGAGTGCTCAGTGAGCAGCCGAGCCAAGCTGCAATACCGACGGCTGGAGAGCTGGCTACATGCCCTGCACCCACTGACCAAGCTCGCCTGGCTACTCATCATCACCGCGACCAGCCTGGCCGTTTGCGATCCTTGGTATGCGGGACTGGTCGTCGCGGGCGTGTGGCTGGTCGCGCGTACCGCGAGGATCCGTCCAGCGACAGACCTTCGGGGCTGGCGACTCGTCGTGGCAACAGCGGGGACGTTTTTCGCGCTGCACGTCTTGTTCACGCGCTCGGGAACGATTGTGCTCGATTTGCGCCCGAGGGCGGCATTCTGGATCACGCACACGGGCCTAGAGCGCGGTCTGCTGGTAGCCCTTCGGTTCGTGGCCGTCATCCTCGCGAGCCAGCTCTTTGTGCTGAGCACCGATTCATCCACGCTAGCGTATGCGCTGATGCGCGCAGGGCTACCATACCGCTACGGATTTGCCCTGGTAACGGCCATCCGCCTGGCACCACTATTCGAGCTTGAGGCAAACACGGTCTACCAAGCCCAGCTTGCCAGAGGCGTCCGCTACGATGGGAGTGTGTTCCGGCGCATCATCGAGGTATTGCGGCAGCTGCTGCTACCGCTGCTCGTCGGGGCCCTCAGGCGAGCGGACCACTTGGCAGTATCCATGGAGGGCCGCCAGTTCGGCCGTTACCGCGATAGGACCTACCTGCGCCAGGCAAGGGTCCGACGAGCCGATATCATCAGCTGGATCGCGATGCTGCTTTTCGTGATTGGCAGCGTGCTCATGGCCATCTCTGCCTAGGCACGCAAGGTAACATCGGCAGGAAACGGACGTTCCCCCGGCCCAGGCGCTATTCCACGACCTCGAGCTCGACGACTTGAGAGATCCAGTAGCTGGCCGACTGCCCAGGGACCACCATGCGGATCGGCCCATCCTCTGGATCGTCTGCAAGCCACTCGCCATCGCGTCGGATGCCCACCATTGCTACCCGCAGATCATCGATGGGAGCCTCGCGCCAGTAGCCATCGGCACCGCGAAAGATCACGCCGGTTGCCTTCTTGGAGGCGCCCGCCTCCTCCAGCAAGTCTACCAGAGCGATGCCCTCCCAAGCATTCTCGGTCTCGTCGCCGCAGTCGCATCGCTCAAGGATGTCGTCCAACTTGACCAAGTCGCGCGATACCAGGTCCTGGAACGTCAGTGCCATGGGCTCAGTGACCGCTCCGCTGACACGGAGCTCCCAAGAGGCTTCTGGTACGTCCGACGTATCGACAGTGACCGACTCGAAACGTTCTCTGCGACAACCCGTCAGCAGCGATGCCAATATCAACAGGGCAAACAACACGAGATGCGTACGCCACATTGCCTATCCTCACTTTTCCCCTGAATCGCGACACGCGTAGCCCCAAGCCTGACATCCCTTCCCGGGATGCCCTCCTGCTACGCGCCGCCGCGTTGCTGCAAGCACGAGCCGGGCGCGGCACCGGCCGGCCCTCTGGCCATCGAGGTGTCCCCGAGGGAGAGCCGACCTCAACGTGAACCGCGCCCGGCTCCTTGCATTCTACCTAGCTACCCGTCCTTCTGGACAGACCGCTATTCTACGGCCTCGATCTCGATGAGCTGGCCCACCCACCGGCTCGCAGGAAGGCCCGGGATGACGATGCGGATGGGACCTGACTTTTCGTCACCCACCAGCGATTCCCCATTCTCCTTGAGGGCGACGATGGCATCACCCACCTCCGCCAACTCCACCTCGCGCTCGTAGCCATCGGCGGCGCGAAAGATGACAGAGCTAGCCGCGTCAGAGACGCCGGCCTCGTTCAGCAGCTCGCTGAGGGCAACGCCTTCCCAGGCGCCGGTATCGTCCTCCCCCTCCGACCGATCCATCAGGACCTCATCCAGCTTTGTCTGCGTTCGCCCAGCCAGATCGTCGTAGCTGACTGTCAGCGGATCTGAAACGGCACCCGAGACCTTGAGCTCCCAGTCCACCTTCTCCCCGCTGGAGCAG
>CAYOBT010000179.1:0-5664 GCA_964402205.1 uncultured Anaerolineales bacterium | reverse complement strand
TGCCCACAAAGCTAATGATCTTCTACGGCAAAGCACTTCGCAATAAACCCACCCTCATCTCGCTGCGGCTCCTGCCTCACCTGTACGCCCTCAGCCCCAACTTTGGCGGGGTGGATGACTACCTGATGCAATACGAGGACGGCAAGCTCAGCGCGGAGGCCAAGAGTGTCTATGAAGCGCTCTTGGAGGGAGGCGCCATGGCCACCAGCAGACTCCGCCGCGAAGCGGGCTTGCCGGGGGGCGGCAAGAACGCCCGCTTGTTCGAGCGCGCTCTGACGGAGCTCCAGATGGAGCTCAAGATCGCCAAGGTGGGCATCTCGGACGCAAACCGCTGGGGGTATGCTTACGTGTACGATCTGTTCCTTCGGCAGTTCCCAGGCGTACCCACAGCCGCGCGTGAGATCAGCACCGACCAAGCCATGGATACGCTTCTCTTGCAGCATCTTTGCAACGTGCTGATTGTGCCCGTACGCGATGCTCGCCTGCTATTCGGCTGGGCAGATTGGGAATGGGAACGGCTCATCGAACGGCTGGGGGCCAGTGACGCCATCCGAACCGATCTGCAGGTAGAGGGCAAAGCGGAGGCCTGCATCGCCCTCGCAGAGGCCCCGCTCTCTTCGCTAGTTGCGTGACACGTCGTCGCGCGCCATCGTCTTCAGATAGGCCTCGGCCTCCTCGGCGCTCATGGGATCAAGGATCGTGAACATGAATCCCTTGCCACCAAGGTGCCGCACGATCTCCAACGCGCTCTCTGCGCTCAGATAGAGCTGAGATAGCTTGCCCCCTCCGATGATCCGCCGAAGCAGCTCCGGCCACTGGTCAGGCGGAGGGTTACCATCACCAGGTATCCACTGAACGCCCCTCAAGCGGTCCATCGCTAGCAGATAGTCAAGATGCGGGATCTCCCCAGGCCCATCCAGATGGTAGAAGCCGTGAGAGAGATTCTCGCAACAAGCCTCGAGATCCGGCAGCACGAATCGCTCGAACATGCTTGGCGAGATCATGTAGGAAAAGTCGCACTGCAACATGTATGTCGTGCCTTCGGTCCAGATGGGTGCCCACGGCGAGGTGCCCGGGCATGCAGGACGGATGATGCCATCGAGCACATCATAGTACGCTACCCAAACCGCGGTAATCTCGCCGACCAGACGCTCCACCTCGTCCGGCGCATCGTAGAGATCCAGCAGCAACTGCTGCGTCGTGCGGAAAGAGGCCAGGATATCCAGATTGCCGCCAATGTCCGTATGGCTGATCTGCACCTGGCTGCCCATACGCTCCACCAGGGCCCGCGTAACGTCCTGGATATGCTGCCACCAAGCGTTATCGGGATCATAGCGCAACGTAAGCTGATCGATGGGGATCTCTTGCTCGGGCTCGAACCATACCGTATCCTCGACCGAGTTGACCTTGGCCCCCATGAAACCGGCCGCAATGCCCGGCCCATAGTTCACAAAGACATGCGGGAAAGCATCGCCGTAGAACCGTCGGGCGGTCATCTGTCGCCAGACGCGCTCTGTGATCTCTTTCGGGGACACATCATCACCAAAGTTCGTCCAGAACCCCGGTACGGTGGGATACGCCTCGGCTGGATCGGGCTCGACGCCGGTGATCTGCACCAGAGGCCGATCCAGCTCGTGCCCCCACCACGCGGCATAGTCTTCCCGAATGCGCGCCCAGTCCGCTTCTTGAAACCTAATCTCGAAAGCCACCCTGCCTCCTCGTCACATCCTACCCCGCTACCGGCGTCCTAGATCACCCATCTCAGACGACGCCAAGAACGCCACAACCACCATCCGGCGAGCGCAGTCCCAACGCCGCTCCCCGCGAGCCACAGTACTGGCAGCGATCTATCGTCTGGCAGCACCTCCAATGCGTCCACCACGCACAGACCAGCGACGCCATCGGCAATGCCCACCTCGAGCTCTAGGCGGTGCTCGCCGGGGCTCGCCTCCGTTACCAGCAGCATGCGAGCCGGCTGCGATTCGCCCGAACCTCGAAGATCCACATAGCTGCGGCCCTCATCATCCGTGGGCAAGCCCGATACCGTCTGTCCATCCAGATGCACGTACAATCTACCCCCAACAACCGAGCGCTGACTGACCAGGTCCGCAGCAGTTCCGCGAAAGCGAAACACGGCGCGATCGCCTGGATTGCTGGAAACAACGTGAGCGCGGCCCAGTGAATCCTCGTCGAGGACATCGCTCCAGTCGCCAATCAGCGTCACGGACGGGTTACTCTCCTGGTACAGGCCCGGCCCGGGAGCCAGGCTATCCTCAGCGCGCTCTGACAGCGCCAGGTATAGCGGCCGCGGCGTGAAATCCGGATCCACCATCCGAAAGTAATAGTCCGCGCGCTCTGGCCCGATGTTCCCCACCTGCCGAAAGTACCAGATCATGAACACACCGGCCCATGGCCACTCGCTGCGCGCCATATCGATCGCGTCCAACGTATAACGCACCTGCTCTGCCTCGCTGACGCGCTGCCAGATCAGATCCTCCTGGGGCATGGTCGTGGGTGCCGCATTCCAGCCGAACTCGTTGAACCAGATCGGCTTCTCCTCATCGCCGTACCGCTCCATGATCTCCCGATGCAGCAGCACCCGCTGGAAATTCAGCACTTCTGGATCGGGCGGGTCATCGGGAGGCAGGTCCATCCCAAAGGCGTTTGCAGAATAGATGTCGAAAAAGGGCGCGGCTCCCGCCTCGTACATGGCCTGAAGATAGTCCAGATCGTTCATGGCCGACCATTTGCCGGGCTCTGGATGCGGCTCGCCCAAGGTGATGGCCAACGGAGCGGAGAGCACGCGAACGTTAGGATCTGCTTGCTTGGCCCGCGTATAGGCAACCTTGAGCAACTCCACATAGCCAGCAGGGTCAACGGGGCGATTGCCCCATTCCTGACGGAGATTGGGCTCGTTCCAAATCTGGATGTAGTGAACGCGTCCCTTGTACCGCTCCACGAACGCGTACACGAAATCACCATAGTCGGCCAGATCGTCTGGCGGACGCTGTGGGTTGCTGTTGTCCTCGCGCGTCCAATCAGGCGGCCGATCGAGGCGGGCCACAACCTGCAAGCCATGCGTCTCACACGCTTCGACGATCTGATCGAACTTGGCCCAGCTACTGCCACCACTTGGCGCCTGGAACACGCCCTTTTGCTCGGGCTCGATCTCCTCCCAAGGGAACTGCTGCTTCACCCAGCCGAGGCCCGCGTCGCGCGCCATAGCCAGGGTGCGCTCTAGCTTCCAGCGCTCCACCTCTTGTGCCAGAAAAAAGTTGGCGCCCAGAGGGTTGAGGTCCGTGAAGGGGATCTCCCGCGCTTCGTAGGACGTTGGCGACGGTCGAGCAACGGCCACAGACCGTGCCACGGCCAGGCCGAACGTTGAGGCCATGCCCACAAACACCAAGATGGCCCCGAGAAGATAGAGCCGCCATCGCACGTTGTGTCCGTCACTCGTTGACATGCATCATCCTGTGATCTTTGTGTAGGTTCGCCCGATTATAGAGAGCGGCGTAGCCGTTTGTCAACGCTAGACCGCGGCGCTACAATCGCTCCGAGAGCACCATGGAGAGTAGCTGTGAAGATCATCACCAGCCATGAGCGCACCGACATGGACGGCCTAGCCGCCATGTATGCCGCGTGGTTGCTCTATCCCGACCATGTGCCGGTGCTTCCTCGCAAGACGAACCGCAACCTAAGGGACCTGATCTCGGTGTTTGGGGGCGAGCTACCTTTCGTAGCCCAGAAAGACCTCCCTCGCGAGCGAATCACCGACGTTGTGCTGGTGGACGCGCAGACGATGGCCACTCTGCGTGGCGTCGCACGCGACGCACGCTTCCACATCATTGACCACCACGCGCCCGCCGAGGACCTCGCTCCCGAGTATGAAGTAGAGCTGGCCCAGACTGGCGCTGTTACGAGCATCCTCATGGAAAAGCTGGACGAGGCCGGAATCCGCCCCAGCCGCATCGGAGCCAGCCTCATGCTACTCGGCATCTATGAGGACACGGGCAGCCTGACCTATGGCACTACCACCGCCCGCGATGCTCACGCGGCTGCCCGCCTTCTGGAGCTGGGGGCTGACCTCGCGATTGTCGCTGACTTTGCCAAGCAGCCGCTCACAGACGCTCAGCGTCACGTCTTGGGCCGCCTGCTAGAGGCGGCGCAGATGCATACCATCAACGGACGCGACATCTGCATCGCAGCCGTCAGGCTAGATGAGTATGTGGACGAGCTCTCAGCCTTGATCCACCAAGTCGGCGACGTGTACGAGCCTGATGCCTGCCTCATGTTGGCCGAGTTCGAGGATAGCGTGCAGGTCATTGCCCGCAGCAGTACCGACGCGGTCGATGTGGGAGCCTTGGCGCGAGCCCTCGGCGGCGGCGGCCATAGCAAGGCCTCGGCAGCGCTCTTGCACAACACTGGCCTCGATGAGGTGACCCATAGCATCCTAGAGAAGCTGGAGCACTTGGTGCTGCCCCCCACACAGGTGCACGAGCTCATGTCCACCAATGTGCATACCCTGGGACTGAAGATGTCAGTGCGCGATGCTGCTGCGCTCATGCGCCGCTATGGCCACGAGGGATTCCCCGTCGTCGAGGACGGTCACCTCCTCGGCATCCTGACGCGGCGTGACGTAGATCGCGCGCTCCACCACGAGCTGGATGACCTGCCGGTGAGCAATATCCTGCACACGGGGCCGGTCTTTGTCGAGCCCGACAGCACCGTGGACGACGTCCAAGAGATCATGATCCAGCACAACCTCGGCCAAGTGCCCGTCGTGGAGGACGGGCGATTCGTGGGGATCGTCACCCGTACCGATATCATCAAGCACTATGGCCCAACCCGCCGGAACGGTCGCGCCCAGAACACGCGTCATCTCCTGGAGAGCTCTTTGCCTCAGCCGCTACACACCTTGCTCATGCGAGCGCGTGACGCGGCCAACGACCTGGGCTACTCGCTGTACATCGTCGGCGGCTTTGTCCGTGACCTGTTGTTGGGGGCGCCCAACCTCGATCTCGACATGGTGGTGGAGGGCGACGCGATCCATCTCGCTCGCGTGCTAGCCCCCCAACTCGAGGCGCACGTCCGCAGCCACGCGCGGTTCGGCACCGCCAAGATCATCCTCAATGGAGAGCGCGACGATGCAGTGCCATCATCGCTCGATTTCGTCACGGCACGCACCGAGTTCTATGAGCGACCTACCGAGCTGCCACAAGTGGAGCGCAGCTCTATCAAGCAGGACCTCTACCGGCGCGATTTCACCATCAACACCATGGCCATCTGTCTCGACCGCGATCGTTACGGGGAGCTGCTCGACTTTTACGGGGGAGAGCGCGACCTCGAACAAGGGATCATCCGCGTGCTTCACAACCTGAGCTTTGTCGAGGACCCTACGCGGATTCTGCGGGCAGTGCGGTTTGAGCAGCGACTCGACTTTGAGATCGAGCCGCGCACCGCCGAGCTCATGGCCGACGCAGTCGATCTCATCGATCGCGTCACGGGAGATCGCCTGCGGCACGAGCTCTATCTGCTGCTGAGCGAGGAACAGCCAGAACGCGGGTTGGAGCGCCTCCACCAGATCGGCGTGCTGCAGCAGATTCATCCTGCCCTGCGCACCACGCGGCACACCTACGCGCGCTCCCTCGACGGCCCGTGGCTGCT
>CAYOBT010000178.1:0-5736 GCA_964402205.1 uncultured Anaerolineales bacterium | reverse complement strand
ATGAGCACGCGCTCCCACTTGAGTGGCATGGGATCTCCTTCTGATCATCTGTCACGACATAGGGACGGGCGAACACTGGCGCGGCGGACCGCGCCGCGGTTCGACCCTTCCAACAGGTTAGGTGCTGCTAGTCCAGTAGCTCCCCGAACCGCGCCAGGATGGCCAAGGCGGGATCCACCGGCACCTCGGCCCGCTCGATCCCCTCGGGGATCGTGATGGTCGGCGTGGGCCGAATGGTCTTGCCCTCGAACTGGGGCAGCCACTGCTTCTCCGCCTCCAGCATGTCGGCGGCCATCCCGCGGATCTCTTTCAGCGTCAGCGTCGCCGCGGTGAGCGGATCCAACGCGCAGGCGTGCACAATCTGCTCTGGATCGCCGCTGAGGGCCGCCTCGACGGCCAACCGCTGCACGTTGATGTTGGTCAGGTTCAGCGCGGCGCACTGCGAGGGCAGGTCGCCGACGACTGTTTTGTGCAACCCTAGCCGATCGACATAGACGGGGCCCTCGGCGCAGCAGTCGGCGGGCAGGTTCGTGATCATGCCGCCGTTGATCACGTTGCCATTCAGCTTGAACTGGCGATCCGTCTCCATCGCCTCGATGATGTAAGAGCCGTACTCCACGCTGCGCCGCGGCAGCTCGGTGGGCTCGTCGGCCAACATGTCCACGCCCTCAAAGCGCTCCTCCACCATCTTGCACCACTGATAGTAGGCGCCGGTCTCGCCCCCGAAACCAGGCTCGTCGCAGTAGACGTCCAGCGCCTTCTGGTTCTTGCGGAAATAGGGCAAATACTCGGATAGGTGCCCCGTGGACTCGGTCATAAAGTAGCCGAAATGGCGCAGCGCCTCGCCGCGCACCTTCTCGTTGGCATAGTAGGTGGGATCCTCGAAACGCTCTCGCAGCAGCGGGTAGAGATCGCGCGCCTCGTGCTCCAGCTTCAGGAACCAACCCATGTGGTTGATGCCCGCGCACAGGTAGTCGATCTCGTCCTTGGGCACATCCACATAGCCGGAGATCAGGTCCATGGTGGTCTGCACCCCGTGGCACAGCCCCACGAACTGGACGTTGGTCTTGCCCAAGGCCCAGCAGATCATGGCCATGGGGTTCACATAGTTGAGCAGGAGCGCGTCGGGGCAGAGCTCCTCCATGTCGTGGGCCATATCCATGGTGACGGGGATGCTACGCAACGCCCGGAAGATGCCACCCGGACCCAGGGTGTCGCCGATGCACTGATCGACGCCGTGGTCGTACGGGATCTGATAGTCGTACCCGAAGGCCTTCACGCCGCCGATCTGGAACGTGGCGATGACGAAATCGGCGCCGTCGAGGGCCTCGCGACGATCGGTGGTCACCCATACCTTGCTCGGCAGGCCATTCTCGGCGATGACCCGCTTGGCAAAGGCCTCCACCTGCGGCGTGCGCCGCTTGCTGGGCGCCATCAGGGCGAACTCGGTGTCCTGAAGCTCTGGCGTGGCCATGATGTCCAGCATCAGCGTCTTGCAGAAAACGACGCTCCCCGCACCAATGATCGCTACCTTGCGCATGTTGTACCTCCTGCTTGGCTGTTCTCTGGGCGAACACTGGCGGTGCGAACGTCGCACAGGTTCGCCGCTACGAGCTGCGCGCCTCGGCCAACCGTTGCATGTACTCCTCAGCCACCAGCAGATCCTTCAACGCCTCGTCGGCCTGACACATGGGCGCCATCTCGCCGCGCACCGCCGCCACAAAGTTCATGGCCTGCTGGCGCATGGCGTGCACCCATGGCAGCGTCGGCACCTCGGTCATGGGCGTCTCGCCATCGCCGGGGTCCCGCATGATCTCCACCCGCCCCGGACGATTCAGAGCCAGAGGCGCGGGCAGGTCCAGCTTGAGATACCCTCGCTCAAAGGCCACCAGCGCCGACTCTTCCCAGGCGATGGTCGTGCGATAGGGCGACATCTCGATGATGCCCGCCACACCCGACTCGCTGCGCACCGTCATCACCACATCCGAGGGATCGACATACGCCACGGTATAGTCCTCGCCCAGTAGGTGGCGCATCAGGTTAACCTGGTGGATGTAATAGTTCACAAAGGCAACGTATTGCTGGTACGCCTCGGTGGACATGTCGGCGGGAGCAGGGTCGAAGGTCAGCTTGGGCAGCTCCTCGTCAGTGCGGATGAGCTCGTTGAACCCGGCCGCGACCCAGTCGCCGGCAGGCATGGTGATCCGCACGTAGCGGAGATCGCCCAGCTCGCCGCTCGCCACGAGTCGCTCGATTTCGGCCTTGGCGACCATGGTGGCGGGATCGCTGCGCTTGTGGTAGCCCACCATGTGCCAGGTGCCGCTGGCAGCTACCGCCTCGACGATGCGCTTGCCCACCTGCACCGAGCCGGCCAAGGGCTTTTCCGTGAAGATGGGCACGCCTGTCTGCAGCAATGCTGGCACGATCTGGCCGTGCCGCGTGAAGGGCTGCGCGGCGACGATGGCGTCCAGGCTCTCCGACGCGAGCATCTCCTCGGCAGATTCGTACGCATGCGGGATGCCGTACTTTTCCGCTACCTTGCGCCCCAGCACAGGGCGGAGCTCGGCCAGCGCCACGACCTCGCAGTCGGGCACGGTCACATAGTTGCGGAGGTGGGCGCACTGCCCCATGCTGCCCACACCTACAAAGCCGACACGCGTCTTGGTCATATCACCCCCTGCACAGGATCGCGCGAGTATCCGATCGTGGGGCTATTGTACCCAGGGCGTGCCGGCATGCCAGCGAGAGCACGAGATTCACGACGGGGAAAGCTAGAGCCGGTTGGCGAGGTCGTCGAGGCCGGCATCGAGCTCGGCGATGCGCTGGGCGAGACGGTCGCGTCGCTCGCGGGCGGCCAGGCCTTGTTGCAGGATGGCATCCGCCTCTCGGTCGAGCGCCTCGGCACGACGCTTGTCGGAGACCAGGAAGAGTACTATGATGGCCAATAGGGTCAATCCGGCGCCAATGGTCGCATACGGATCGCCCTCGGTGGCTGCAGCGGTCATGATGACGGCAACCACAGATGTGAACCAGCAACCGGGCCGCCAGGTGTGCGCTTCCTCTGCCTCCCTGACCTTGACGCGATGTACCGCGCGCAATTCCTCCAGCGCCTCGTCCTTGGCCGCCAACTGGGTCTTCAGCCGCTTAAGAGCCTCGGTCCGGGCCAGGTACACGGTGCTAGTCTCAATGCTGGCCAGCTTGGCGATAGGGTGCCCCGAGGCCCCCGCCGCCACTTCGAGCGTGGCTCCGCAGTAGCTGCAGGTGACGATCTCGCCGGGCGAGGCGCCCTCGATGGGGCTGCCGCACTTGGGGCATTGGACGACGCGGATGGGTGGGTTGGGGGATGGCATGGGGAGCTCTACCTTTCATCTTGTCAGGCATACGCCAGTGAGGGCACAAGCGCAAACGGGCAACGTGACCGCCTCGGCCAAGCAGCTACTCATGGGACGCGTTACTTCACTGGCTCCACATGTATGGCGATATGCCGGTATCCCTACGTCCCTAGGGGCACACCGTACCGCGCACGGCTAGTCCGGCGACCGAAACAGCGAGACGCGCGCTCGAAGAGGTTCCATGTAGAGCCACAGATCGGTCGTGCCCGGAGGGACGTCAAACACCAGCGCCGTACGGATCGTACCACCGGGGCTCACAACGCTGTCGGGATCGTAGACGCGCACGTGGTCGCGCCACATCTCAGTCGTAAAGTTGTCATTATAGTCGATGAAGGTACGTCCACCGGATGAGAGCACAAAGGGCTCATCGTCAAACCAACTGAAGCTGCAGAGAGCCTTGGGCGATGACGCCTTGTTTGTGACGTCCAGATAGACAACGATGAACTCACCTTGAGGGGCACCTGCGTTTCCGAAACTTGACCACACCAGGCGCGATGCGCGCACAGCATCGACGACCTTCACATCGAAGGACCCACGGGAGATCGTCGAGCCCACTGAGTATTCCGGGGTCGGCCTTGGCAAGGGGGTCCTGGTGGCCGGCGGCACGACATCGACTAGGACGAACAGTGTGGGGCTACCGCATCGGCCATCCGATGTGCACAGTTCCCACTCGCCCCGATAGACTCCGTCAGCTTCGGGCGCTGTCATCCGAGCACTCACATCAGCAGCATCGCCCGGAGGGGTATCGGGTATGGGCACACGCTCGCGTGCAGCCATTTGAGATCCGCCTGCGAAGACCAGCTCAAAGCCTGGACCCCACGAACAATGACTGTCATTGCGGATACGCCAGGTCTTGGTGAAGACCTCGCCCTTTTCCAGTCTCGTACCGTCAGGAATGGTCACATCGGCAATGAATGTCAGCAGGGGATCGCATACGGATACAGTCGCCGTGATTGCTGCTTCCGGCGTCAAATCGATCAGCTTGGCCGTAACTGAAGCCGCCGGACTGGACGTAGAAGCACGTGCCTGAGTTGCGGCTGGAGCCAGTGCCCTCACGGTGCCCTCCACAGCCACCGCTACCGCCGTGGCATCCGGAGCCTGCCGCCCCGTACACGCAGACGCGCTCAGTAGCAGAGCCAGAACGCCGATCGGCAGTCTATGCCTACGTCTGACGCGGTGAACCTTTTGCCCCAGCAATCCCACGTCTCCCTCCTCGCCAGCGCCCTACACCCGACCACAGAATCTAGCTCTTCACACACATACCTTACCACCCTTCCCCGCCAGCCTCTGTCGCGACGCCCCACCTCTGCACCCAGTCTATCACACACGGCGTACCCATGGCAACGTCATTTGCATCTTTCTCGATTGATTCTAGCCTCTCTACATCAAGCCTCCCGCCAGTTGTATCCTGGCGGGAGGCTTGGTTCCTATTCGGTTTGCCAGCACCGGTTCCTGCTAGGGCCTATCCACTAGCTCGATTCTCGTGATAGCTCCGATCATATCGCCGTCTGGTACCTCTGAGCCGACCAGGCGCAAGGGGGACATCTCTTCGGGCAACGCCTCGCCATCGCGCAGATGGGCCAGCATCACGTTCTGGTTGCGCATCACCAGCATGCTATCCAACTCGGCCACGTCACCATCGGCAGAGATGACGCGGACTGTGTACCCCTCGCGGGCCCACGCATCATCGAAACGAAAGTGGCTGCCCTCGCGGCCGGCACCGTCCGCCTTAGCGACCAGCACCCATAGCGGGACCCCTTCGTAGACGTGCGTTCCGCCATCGGCATCCACCTGCTCGTAGGTACAGTTCTCGTGATCGCCACTTGGGCACGTCGCCAGACTCTGATACGCGCCTCGATCCAGCACATATGTCTCGGGCCCCTCGATGACGACCTCCCAGTCGTCCACCCCTTGGATCACGGTCAGCGTCGCCACATCGCGCACCCCGAAATGACCATCGGTGAAAGCGGGCTCCTCGTCGATGTAGGCCATCCGAGGCGCCCCGTCAAAGCCGACCTCGCCATCCCGCTTGTGCGCCATGATCATCTTTACGCCGCCCATAGGTCCCGCCCTGCCCTCGCCGTTGTAGGTGAGGGCATTGCCCAGCACCTGGCTGTGGCTTAGCACCATCACATACCCGTCGGTAGCCGCGATCTCGAGGTCGGCGCCCTCTGGAAGGCCCCCGATCAGGTCGTGCAGCGGCAGCACGGGCACTCCTTCCAGATCGTAGGGTCCGATGACTGCGCCAGTGGTCTTGACAAAGCCGCCCTCACCAGAGACGGTATCGAGCTCGCGCACGGCCTCGGCGAGTGTCAAGGCGCGCGTGGTCCCGTCGAGGGCGACC
>CAYOBT010000177.1:3868-5779 GCA_964402205.1 uncultured Anaerolineales bacterium | reverse complement strand
GGGCCCGACGATCTGCGGGGCTATCGCAACGTCAACGTGACGCTGCAACCCGTGCTGCCAACGGACACCTACGCGCGCAGCTCGCAGACCATCAACGAGGTGCAATCGCGGTTGCGGTCGCGCAAGTCGGGCATGGAGCGCATCGGCATTGAGCAGCCCGACGAGGAGCGTGACCAGATCCTAGTCGAGGAGTTCCTGGACCATCCGCAGGTGCGCGCGGTGATGGCGCAAGAGATGGCGCGACGCGCCGGGGTGGAGATCGAGCAGCAAGAGAGACCGGAGCCAGCGCCGATGGAGCTGCTGGCAGCGTTGCAGGATCCGACGCTACCCGAGGCGCTGAAGCAAGCGATCATCATGCGGTTGCAGGGAGGGGGCGCGGGCATGGCTGGCGGTATGGCCGGTGGTATGGCCGGCGGTATGAATCCGCCTGCTCTGGGCATCCAGGCAGCGCCGGGCGTCTCGGCAATGCCGCATGTAGGCCGAACGACTAGGCCCTCGGGCATCGCCACGGGGCGGGCTCCGGGGGTAAGGATGACAGGGATGGAGGGAAGGTAGTGCCGGTTCTCAAGTGCCCGAACGGCAAGTATCGAATCGGGCAGGGTAAGTGTATGTACAAGACCAAGGCGGCGGCGGAGCGCGCCTATCGCGCGTATCTTGCCAAGAAGCACAGCAAGAAGAAGCGGCGCTGATGGCGAAGCCAGAGAACGAATACGAGCAGCACATCGAGCGCGGCACGGAGCGTGTGGTAGACCAAGTGCTCCGGTTCCCCGAGCAAGACCTGCCCATCGGCACGCGGAAGCTGACGCAGGCCGAGCAGCTAGAGCGCTACCGCGAGATGCGGGACGACCCGCAGGCGTGGGAGGCGTTTATGGAGGAGTACGGGATGGGCGCGGCGCTGGAGTACGCCGAGAAAATGGAGAAGAGAGATGGGGACAAGGTATAGCATCACTAGTGCGCCAGTACCATTGGAGGTGCCCACCCGTGAGGAACGGCTGCGCGCGGCGGGGACATGGAATGCGCTCGTAGAGCAACTGGCTAGCCTGGAGGCAGAGCGGCAGCGTAAGGATAAGCTCCTTTCCTCGCAGTTAGCGAGTCCTATGACTGCGGCACTGGGCGGGGAGTGGGCTACGAGGTACAGCCTGAAAGAGATTGCCCGCCTCGATGCTGAGGAGCAACGCATCCGCGATGAGATGCGAGCGCTGGAGACCGCGTTTCCGGATATGGCTACCTACGCACCTCGTCAGACGATAGACGCAGTAGAGCTGCTGGCGAGGCAAGTGATGGAAGATCCCAACATGCCAGTGGCAGAGAAGAAGCGGCAGCTCGAACAGCTCTACGAGCAGAGAAGCTACATTGGGAGTGCTCTTGCCGAAGGGTCCCAGGAGGCCTACGAGGCACCAGCGTCTGTTGCTGAGACAGAGTCAACTGCGTCTCTGGGCATCTATGACCCCTCCTATGTAAGCCCCCAGGATCAATGGCAGATGCAGTTCAGCGAGCAAGAGGCGGAGCGTCAGTGGCGGCAGACACAGTTCGAGCAGCAGTTGCAGAGAGAGCAGTGGGCGTGGCAGCAGCGCCAAGCGCAACAGCAATACCAGCTCTCTCAGCAGCAGATGGGCGCGGGCATGATGCCCAGCCTACTCGGCTTACAGCAGGAGGCGTGGAACGCGCGGCGGCAATATGAGCTGCCGCAGGGCACGCAATACCTGCCGACGTTCGAGCCTGGCGGCCTCATGTCGAGTCTTGCGCAAAGCGGCGGCTGGGGATTCACACCCCGCGAGCCGCTGAACCTGCCGATTCCTGGTCAAGGCGTTGGCCCGGCGATGCGCTGGGCCCAGGGCATGATGGGATACTAGGAGGTCTGGATAGATGGCATGGTATGACCAGTATCTTGAGAAGGATTGGGGCGCAACG
>CAYOBT010000177.1:0-3768 GCA_964402205.1 uncultured Anaerolineales bacterium | reverse complement strand
TACACCAGCCCCGTGACGACGGGTGGTGGCAGCGCTGACGGTGGCGGTGGTGACGACGAGGCTAGCTACATGCCCGGATGGGCCATGTGGGAGGCGGAGCTTGCCGCCGAGATGGCCCGTGCGCGCGAGGCGACGGCGGCCCAACGCTACCAAGCGGAGCTCTCAGCGCAGGTGCAGCGCGAACGGATGCGGATGGAGCAGGAGTACAACCAGTGGGCGCTGGGGCAACAGTACCTTCAGATGCTTTCTGGCCTCCGTGGCCCGCGTGACTGGATGCAGTACTGGAACGTGGCACGATCGGCTCAGGGCACGCCGCTGCCTCGCTGGGCGACCGCGTTGCAGCAAGGGCTCTCGCTGCCTGCCTACCAAGCGCCCGGGGCGATCCCGGAGAACCTGGGCTTCTGGGGCCCGAACGTGAGCGCGGCACCGCAAGGAGGTGGTGGCGGTGGTCAAGGTTGGGCGCAGTCTCTCGGCACCTTCCTGCCGCACCAGATCAACCCGCAGCAGTGGGGCAACATGCTCCCCTCGGAGCGCGAGGGTCTGCTAGGCTACGTGGAGAACCAAGGCATGTACGCGCCTGACTATCTCCAGCAGATGCAGGCCGCATGGCCGAGTAGAGGGATCAGCACGAGGACGGTTTGGGGATAGACGATGCCCAGTAACCCCTGGGAATACGAGCCAGTAGAGGATTACCGCAAGCGCGAGGCGGCGCAGCTAGCGCAGCGCGTAGAGCCGATGCAGGTCACGCGGGACGCGCGACCCCGTCAAGCGGCAAGCCCATCATATGACCCTTACAGCCCGTTCCGGACGCGCACGGGGCGCGTGACGCCCTGGAGCGCTGCCCTCGGGGCACTGACGGCGCCCAGCGAGTATGTGGGCGTGCCGATGCTGGGAGCCCTGACAGCGGCGATCCAGCCCGGGCAGCAGGTCTACACGACGCCTGGGGCGGATCCGTGGCAGCAGATGAAGCAAGCCTATCAGCAGTGGCGGCAGATCGAGCACGAGCGCGAGCCGCTATTCTGGGGTGAGAAGTTCCTGACTGAGGGCATCATCTTTGACCCGCTGACGTGGATTACGGCGGGTGGTATGAGTGCGCTTCGTAAGAGCACCGCTTTCCTGGAACATGGGCTCAGGGGGGCTGGATTCACTGACGACGTCATCAATCTCGTCAAGAATACGGTGCAGGGCGTAGACAACGCTAGCGCCATCCCCGCCGCATTGATGCGCCTTGCGCAACGCGCCGGGCTCGACGTGAGCGACGCCAACAAGCTTTTGAGACTCGGCAAGACGCTGCGCAGCGTGGACATCGCTACGAGCCCGCTGGAGTGGGCGGGGCTGGGGAGCAGGGCGTTGGGGCGCGCCGCTACACCGGCCGCACGCTATGCCAGCAAGGCCCTTGGCGCCGTGGATTGGACGGTGACGGCGCCGTTCCGGGCGGCGAGTGGCATTGCGAAAGCGGGCGGCGAGGCGCTAGAGCGAGCCCTCCACCCACAACGCGCCTACGCGGTGGCTGGCGGGGTTGACCTGGAGGACTTGGCGCGTGCAGGCAAGACGTTCGCATTCGGTGCAACGTCGGATGCGGCCTATCCCATGCGGCTCAAGGTGGTGGAGCTAGAGGATCTTGTACCGTCGCACACGCTTAGTCTGGACGTGAACCCAGACTTCCCGGCCGAGTTGCAGCCTCGGCATCGAGGGCGCGCCGCTAGTGCGGAGCAGATCGCCACGATTGCGCAGGAGCTAGACCCAAAGCGCCTGCTGGTGGACACGCATCAACTGGACACTGGGCCCATGATCGTTGGGCCCGATGACGTGGTTGAGAGCGGTAACGCGCGCGTGTTGGCGCTGCGGAAGGCGCAGCGGGACAACCCCGATAACTGGCAGCGTTACCTCAACGCGCTGCGAGAGGTAGCCGAGCGATACGGCATCGCGCCCGACGAGGTCGATGCCATGAAGGCGCCGGTGTTGGTGCGGGAGCGCCTCGGGGACGTAGATCGAGCATCGTTTGTGCGGGAGGCCAACCTAGGATCCGTTATGCGAATGAGCCCAGTGGAGTACGCCCAAGAGGACGAGCGGGCGCTGCCACAGAACGCCCTGGATCTGCTGTATGCGCAGGAGGGGGAGAACATCGAGGCGTCGCTGAAGCGGGCCCGCAACCGGCCGCTGGTGCGCGGCTGGCTGGACAACTTGCCCGAGCAGGAGCGTGCTGCCGCCGTGACGGGTGAAGGCGACGTTAGCCAGTTCGGGCTCCTACGGCTCAAGAACGCGCTGCTGCGGCGCGCGTACCCTGGCGATGCGGGGACGCGCATGATCGAGGCATTCGCCGAGTCCACGGATCTGAACATCAAGCGCCTGGAGAGCGGTGTCTATTCGAGCCTGGCTTGGCTGTCGCAGCTAGAGAACCGCATTCGTGCAGGCAACATCGACCCGAAGTACAGCATCGGCGAGGATCTGGCGGCGGCCATTGACCGCTTTGTGAGGCTGAAGCGCGAGGGCATGTCGGTGGCCGACTATCTGGCGCAGGGCCAAATGTTCCGGCGCGAGCTAACGCCAGAGCAGGAGCAGCTACTAGGGATCTTGGACGAGATCGCCACAAACAGCCGCAAGGTGCGAGAGTTCATTCTGGGCTACGCCGACACGGCGCTCAAGACGAAGTCGCCGGGGCAGGGAGCCATGTTCGCGGGCGAGTTGCCCGAGCGAAGCGTTCTCCTGGAGAACGCGCGCAAGGCTGTCGGCGAGCCGGGGGAGGAGTTCGCGGGAGAGGGGCTGTGGAGTCGCGCCGGCCGCGCGACTGAGGCGCCTGCGCCAGAGCCAGAGCCCGCCGAGGAGGCCCTGGGGGCGGTGACACGCAAGGCCCCTCGCCCGGCCTGGGCCGATGAGTTGGAGTCTGTCGGTGGCACGATCGACGAAGACGGCACTGTACTGCTTTGGCACGCCACAACGAAAGAGAACGCGGAGCAGATCCTAGCAACCGGAGAGCTGCGACGCCCGCCAGATGCCCCGGATTCCTACGGCGTCTACTTCAGCTCTAGTCGATCGGTGGCCGAGGATTACGGCGACGGTACGTTAGTGCCTGTGCGCGTGCGTGCGGACGACCTATCGCCAGACGACGTGTTCCCGGGTCGGCGCATGGACTTCACGGCGCGGACGAAGCGCGGAACGTATCGACCCGTTGCAGTGGGCGATGCAGCGCTGCGAGGCGCGACGCCCGAGGCACGGCCAGAGGCGCTGATGCCACAAGTCGCGCCCGAGGTGCCCGTTGAGGCACGCCCCGAAGTCGGGGCCGTGGAGCGTGCGGCAGTTCCGTCAGCCCGGGGACGGGCCGAAGTTGGCGAAGCAGTTCCAGAAGCAGTGCCAGAAGTGCCCGCACAACTCACCGCCCCCGAGCGTCCCCTACAGCTCACCGCTGGCGAGCCCGTGGCGTTGCTGCCCAGTGGTGAGGAAGTGCCACGCAGCCAAGTGCCGGAAGGCGAGATGCCACGGGCCTTGCTGCCGCCTCCCACAGAAGCGTATCAGCAGCGACTTGGCCTTGGCGGTCGCGCCTCTGGCGCCGGCGGTGGCGGCAACGACTTGACGAATCTGCGCGGGGCGCTGCGCGGCGAGGAGCCGGGCGGGGGCGACTTGGGCGAGCAGATCGAGCTTGCTTGGAGCAGATTCAAGCAAGACTGGTACGACCGGCTAGAGCCGCTCAAGCCGTTGGAGAAGCAGACCGGCATTCCCGCTTACAAGCTGGCCCGCCTCGTTCCGGGCTCCGGCATGGCGGCCGAGGCC
>CAYOBT010000176.1:0-5815 GCA_964402205.1 uncultured Anaerolineales bacterium | reverse complement strand
GCCATGGACATCTGGAACATGTCTGGGACGACCTGCACACGCACACCGTGCGCTTGGCATGTCTCCACAATCTGGCGGATCTGGCGGGGACGATCCCAGGGCAACGTCACGATCACCGTGTCCACACGGTTCTGGTGGAGCACCTCGCCAAGTCGTTCAGTCCCCCCTAGGGCGGGGAACCGTCCGATGTCGTTCGCAGCGCGAGCGGGATCATCATCCAAAAAGCCCACGATGCGATAGGCGAGGTCAGGGCGCGCACAGATCGTCTGCATGATAGAGCGGCCCACGTCATCGGCACCTACAACCAGCAACGATGCCACGCCTACGCCGCGTCGCCGTAGCCTAGCGAGCACGATCTGCTCCACGGCGCGTGCAATGCTCAGTAGCGTCACAGAAGCAACGCCCGTGTAGCCGATGATGAGGCGCGAGTAGTAGCTAGGTGTAGCAAAAAAGACAATGATGGTCATAGCAGCGATGCCAAGAATGGCCCCCCTAAGCACTAGGACCATCTCGTCCAGATAGCGGCGCCCTCGGGGACGCCGATAGGCCCCCTCGATGGCGAGGAAAAGCACGATGAGGGCAACCAACCCCAGCATGCTTGGAACGTACCGCCCCAGCGGGACATAGTAGGTCGGTTCGACCTCTCGCCACCACTGCAACTGGTACCGCACATAGTAGGCCAACACAAAGGCCAGCGTCACGAGGACGGCGTCCACCACGGGCTTGGCATAGGCCCACAAACGAAGCCCGTCACGCCTAGCGCTCATGCCACGACCTCGCGATAGAGCGCGGCCGTCAATCGCGCCGTGTTCTGCCAGGAATAGTTCGCTGCTCTCTCTAGGCCGGCCTTTGCAAGTGTCCTTCGCCGCTCCTCATCGGCGAGCAACGACAGCATCGCGTCGGCGATCCCTTTCGGCTCCCTGGGATTCACGGTCACGCCAGCCTTGTCCACTACTTCTGGCATGGCCGACACGTTGGACACAAGAACCGGGGCACCACACGCCATCGCCTCCAGCGGTGGCAGACCGAACCCCTCGTACAGAGAGGGATAGACGAATAGATCCGCCGCGCCATAGAGTGCAGCCAGATGCTCGGATGGCACATAACCTGTCAGAAGGACATCTTTCTCCAAACCCGCCACGCGTATCGCCTCGTAGATGGGTTCATCGTACCAGCCCTTGCCTCCTGCAATCACCAGGCCGTGATCGATGCCCAAACGGCGGGCTAGCCCATAGGCTTTGATCAACGTTGGCAGGTTCTTGCGAGGCTCGAGCGTGCCGAGGTAGAGGATGTACCGCCCCGGCAGATCGTAGCGGGCCCTGAGAGCCCTGACCTGATCTTCAGATGGAGGACGAAGCTCGGGATTCACGCCGTTGGGGATCACGTGCACCCGCTCACGGGGCAAGCCTAGGATCTCGATGGCGTCACGCGCTGTGCTCTCAGACACCGCAATGACAGCATCGGCCCGGCGGGTGGTAGCTCGCGTCATGCGCTGCAAGTAATATCGCCGCGCGGAAGGAAACAGATGCGGGAAAAGGTAGAAGCTAAGGTCATGCAAGGTGACGATCTGAGGACGGCTGTAGAGCCACGGCCCAGCATAAACCGGCGAATGCAGAACATCCACGTCAGCTCGACGTGCAGCTCTCGGAAGGGCAACCTGCTCCCATGCCACGCGCGCCATGGAAGAATGCCCGGGCACAGAAGCCGGACGAATCTCCCAGTTCGGATAGTCCGGCGTCTCAGCACCCCCGAACGCTGTGTAGCGCGCATCCGGGGAGACGCGCGGCAGCATCGTCATCAGCCAGTGGATGTACTGGCTGACGCCAGCGTTGCGATATCCGCTTTCCGATGACAAGAGCTGCGCGTTCAGCCCTACGTGTAGCCGTTGACTTGGCGCAGGATTGGCCTCATTGCTCATGTCGTTGGCATTATACCATCTGCAGCGCATCGCCCCAAGAAGTGACCCTCACGGCTGGCCACGCGATCCCCGTAGCTCGCGATAGAAAGACACGATTCGAGCGGCGATCTGCGCTTGGGTGAAATGCGTCATCACGCGAGACCGCCCTCGGTTCCCCAATCGTTGGCGCGCCGCTGAATCGCCGCTCAGGCTCCGGAGCGCCTTGCGGAGCGCCTCGGCATCGCCTTCAGGCACGACCAAGCCGCTATCCCCAATGACGTGGGGAATCTCGCCCGAGTCGGACCCAACAACTGCCACCGCGCATGCCATGGCCTCGATGAGAACACGCCCAAATTGCTCAACCCAGTTGCGCCGCGTTAGCGAGGGGAGCACCAGAATATCCATGGCCGATAGCACCCTTGGCATGTCGCCAGAAGGCACGTATCCCAGAAACCTGACGCGTTCGAGCAGCCCGGAGCGTCTCAGCCGATCTCGCAGGGCCGACTCGAGGGGGCCTTGCCCCACGAGATGCAACTCCCACGATCCAGTCAGTCCCTCCAGGGCCTCGACAAGCACCCAGAGACCCTTTTCGGGCACGAGCCTTCCCGCGTAGCCGATGATCACGGGACCATCCGTCCGGCGTGCTTCTGGTGGCGAAAACAGCTCCGGATCGACACCAAACTGTGGAATCACAGCCATAGGCCCTACGTAGCCCTTGGCCCGAAGCACATCAGCGGCTGCCCTATTGCCAGCGATGGCTCCAGATGCATGACGGTGCACGTATCGCTCCATCGCCGCAAAAGGCCAAGGGTAGCTACGATGGAGATTCTGCCACGTGAAGAACAGACACCTTGCGCCCACTGCGCGAGCCGCGCGGCAGGCGAGATAGGTCGCCAGATTGTAGGGCTCCTCGTCCATGTGAACCAGGTCGGGATTCAGTTCATGCAACAAGCTCTCAAGCCCCCGATAAAAGTGCAGATGGAAGGAGCCATTGAAGCATAAGGGCTGCTCACGCATGGCATAGCCTTCGGTATGGGCTCGCTCGAGGGTCAGTTCGTGGCCACGCTCCCGCCAGGACGGCGGCACGATCACGGTCAGATCGACATCCTCATGTGCGGCCATGCGCTCGAGCTTGGTCTGATAACTGCCGACAACGCAGGCCTTGGAGATCATAGCGATCCGCACGGAACGACTCCCACTCGTACGCTCGGCGACGCGGCAATCGCGCCGTCTTTGACACTGGGTCCTTGCTGCGTTAGCATGGCGACATTGGGGCGGTGGCGGAATGGCAGACGCTGCGGACTTAAAATCCGCTGGATTACCTCCGTGAGGGTTCGAATCCCTCCCGCCCTACTCGGGTTGGAGACTCTATACCCCCAGCGGATCGGCTTGCGCCCCACGCGGGCCAGACCGGCTCCGATCCCCTCGCCAGATGCTCCCTCGCTACTATAGGCGGATGCTGGCCGTTTGCCAACGGTCTTGGGCCGGCCCTGCCTGCGCCCGCTAGCACTTGCAGCCCCGCCAATTCGATGCCATGATCTGCCGAGTTGACGCCAAGATTCTGCCTGGGCGCCGAATCAAGCCGAATCTAGGACGCCCGAGACGCTCACCTAGGAGACCCGGACAATGATCAAGATCGCCGAGGCCCTCCCACCGCACCCCAATGCGCTCTGGAGGTTGGCGCGCCAATGCGGTGTAACCCATGCGGTAGGCGGCATGGACTTCAGCCGGGGGCTGAATGTCAGCCATGAAGATCTGCCATGGAGTTACACATCGCTCCTCCACCTGAAAACCCTGTACAAAGACGCTGGCTTCGAGCTCGCTGTCCTCGAGAGCCGTCCACCCCTCCACAAGGCCAAACTCGGGTTGCCGGGCCGCGACGAGGAGATCGAAGCCGTCCAGGATCTGCTCCGCAACATGGGCGCGCTGGGCATCCCCGTCTGGTGCTACGAATGGATGCCTGTCTTTAACTGGGTACGCACATCCCTAGCCCTGCCCACCCGCGGCGGCGCGCTCACCACAGCCTATGACCACGACCTCATGCGCGAGGCGCCCCACACCGAGTACGGCATCGTCACAGAGGATCAGCTCTGGGAGAACCTGCGCTATTTCCTCGATGCGGTGGTGCCCGTGGCGGAGCAATGGAGCGTGAAGCTTGCCATGCATCCCGATGACCCTCCCATCTCCCCCATCCGCGGGCTCGGGCGCATCATGCGCAGCGTTGAGAACTTTCAGAGACTGCTCGACCTGCATCCGAGCCCAGTCAACGGCATCACCATGTGCCAAGGCAACTTTGCCCTGATGACGGACG
This sequence comes from uncultured Anaerolineales bacterium, assembly GCA_964402205.1. Classification (GTDB taxonomy): domain Bacteria; phylum Chloroflexota; class Anaerolineae; order UBA1429; family UBA1429; genus DAIRUQ01. Next base: position 1,607 of record CAYOBT010000176.1, on the reverse strand, counting down.
ATCTGCCGGCCGTGATCCGGCGCTTTGGCCAGCAGGAACGCATCTTTTTCGTGCACTTGCGCGATGTGCGTGGCACTGTCGAGCGCTTTGTCGAGACGTTCCACGATGACGGGCAGACCGATCTCGCCGCCTGCCTGCGCGCCTATCGAGACATCGGCTACGAGGGGGTTCTCCGCCCTGACCACGTCCCGACCCTGGACGGTGACAGCCATGACCAGCCTGCCTACTCTACCCTCGGTCGCCTCTTTGCGCTGGGCTATGTCAAGGGGCTCCGCGAGGCCATCTATGGGGAGTGAGCCACTAGCCGAAGGCGAGTTTCCGCCACCGCAAAGGAGCATGCGCCGATGACGCAGAGACCGGTAGCGACCCGCGCCCTGGACCACGTGAACGCTTACTCGCGCCCATCCGAGCTTCGCATCACGGATCTGCGCTTCGCTGACATTGTCGGAGCCCCTATGCACTGCACCCTGCTAAAGCTGGAAACGAACCAGGGCTTGACAGGATTCGGCGAGGTGCGGGATGGTGCAGACAGACTATACGCCGAGATGCTCAAGAGCCGTCTCCTTGGCGAGAACCCTTGTGACGTCGATCGCCTCTTTCGCAGGATCAAGCAGTTCGGCGGACACGGCCGACAGGGCGGCGGCGTCAGCGGCATCGAAGTCGCCTTGTGGGACCTGGCAGGAAAGGCGTACGGCGTCCCCGTGTACCAGATGCTGGGAGGCAAGTTCCGGAATCGCGTACGCCTCTACTGCGACACAAGCACTAGGGGCGATCCCAGCGCCAGAGCCATGGGCACAGCGTTGCTCGACCGTGTCAGCCAAGGCTTCACATGGGCCAAGATGGACGTCCGGATCGATCTCCTCGCCGACCAGCCCGGAGCTCTCAACGGACCCTTGGGCTATCGGGAAGAGGTGCAACAAGCGGCAGCAGCCTACCGACAGCGCTATGAGCTGCCTTCCGACCAGGCTCGACGCGCCCGCAACCGCTGGTACGACGTCAACAACGTCGCCCATCCTTTTGCCGGGATCCATCTCACCGAAAAGGGACTCGATCTACTGGACGCCTACGTCGCCGAGGTTCGTGCCGTTGTCGGCAACGAGCTGCCCCTAGCCGTCGATCACCTGGGACACATCGCCATCGAGGACTGCATCCGCCTTGCCAGGCGCCTAGAGAAGCACAACCTCGCATGGTTGGAAGACCCTGTGCCCTGGCAGTACACGGACCAGTATGTCAGACTGATCAACGCCACGGCCGTTCCGATCTGCACAGGGGAGGACATCTACCTGAAAGAAGGCTTTCGAGATATCCTCGAGGCCGGGGCAGTGTCCGTGGTGCATCCGGACGTCCTCACGGCGGGCGGCATCCTTGAGACCAAGAAGGTGGGCGATCTGGCAGAAGAGTACGGCGTTGCCATGGCGATCCACATGGCCGAGAGCCCCATCGGCTGCTTGGCGGCCGTGCACGCTGCGGCGGCCACGGCCAATCTCCTTGCCGTCGAGTTCCACTCGGTGGACTGCCCTTGGTGGGAGGATCTGGTCATCGGCCTGCCCGAACCAATCGTTGATGAAGGACACATCACGGTCCCCGAGGCTCCGGGCCTGGGCATC
>CAYOBT010000175.1:0-5837 GCA_964402205.1 uncultured Anaerolineales bacterium | reverse complement strand
TGCCGCAAACACTAGGGGTTGACACAATCCTGGAGGTCAGCGCCGGAGGTGCAATAGCGCTTGCCAGCCCGTCCCGTGAACACGGCCCGGTCGATGTCATGCACCGGATTAAAGCTGCGCCACTGGATCTCTCCGGGCATAATGAGCCTCGGCTGGAAGTCGTCGATCTCGTACGCGTCATAGGGCGCCTTTGTGGGGGTGGGCGGCAGCGTGGCCGTCGGGGTGTAGGGCAGGGTCGGCTGTATCGCGCTCGTCGGGCTGGGCTGGAAGGGGGCCGATGCCTCACGCATGGACTGCACCAGGACCTGCTCAAAAACGCCCGAGTTCTCCAGCATGCCTGCATACTGCAGGACGTCCTCGCGCTGAACGGCTATTCCCCGCACGAGCAGATCGTCAATGTCCTGATCGATCTCGGTAAGACGAATGCGTGAGGGGTCATACGTCAGGAGCGTGGCCACGATGGCTTCCCAGTCATGGTGGGGCGCCATGGCGGTGGGCTGAATGGTTTCGAGGATGGTGAGATCCTCGCGAGCCTGAGCGAGCTGGGCAGCCAGCGTTTCCACCTGGGGCGCCGGTGTGCGCATGCTACGTAACTCGATTTGGGCGGTCTGTAGCGCAGCCTGGGATTCCTCAGCACGCCGACCCCCGACACGCGCGGCGCAAAGCAAAGGGATCACCAAGACCAGGAGCAGCACCGCGATGCCCCAAACCAGCAACAGCGCTGGCGACACCACCTTGGGTCGATAGCGCTGTGGCAGGATGTTCAGATCGATGGGCGCCGAGTGTTCCGATCGTGGCGGCATGCTGCCCCTTCGAGTGGGTCACAACGTCCGCGTGCGCGGCGGGCGATTGGCCCCGTCGCCAGCCAAGTACACGTAAAAGCGGCCGCGCGCATTCTAGCATAGCAGGTACGCCATGTCATCCTCGTCAGTGCAAAAGTGGCTTGGCGCTTCCGCGCGCGTTCTCATCGCGTCCTTCACGGTGATGCTGCCTCCACCTTCCAGGAGATGATCTCGACTTGGCCGGTATCGTAGCAGAGGCGGCATCGAGCGCGTGTGCGTGTCTTGCTCGTCCATGCCACAATGTCTACCGTCTCGCAACGCGCTCGCTCCGCAAAGGTGGGAGCCGGCTCGACGCGTAGGCTGGAGCCCGAGATGACCACCGAATCACCGACAAAGGAGCCGGCCAAGGAACCCGAGCCGCGTATCTCGATCAGCCCCCCTGGCGCATACACCCAGCCATCTAGCACATCGTTGTCATTGCCGACGATCTTGATGACCCACTTGTTGCAGCGCGTGCTTTCGGGGTAGGCATAGGTGGAGAAGAAGATGAGATCGTCGACGTATGGCGTGATCTGGATGCCTGTCCCATTCATCTCGATGAGGCCATCCACGAGGAAGGTTGCGGTGCCCGAGATGGTGTTCCCGTTGATGTGGAGATCACCCTCGACATAGTGAATGCCCGTGGTGATGACCTCATCGCTACCGATGCTAAGGTCGCCCGTGTAGTGGAAGTAGTGATGAGGGCTAGCCTCATAGGCGGGGGTGTCGGCAGCGGTCGGATCATTGTAGTCCGAGGCGATGAACAGGGGCTCAGGTAGGTGCCACGGATCGACATGGACCGGATTGGAGATGGTAGTAGCGAAATCCACCGAGCTCTCGTTGACCATGGCCGTGCCGACGTACTCGATGATGTCCGTCACAGCGACGCCGCTGATCTTGATCCCCGCATTCGAGTGTGCATTGCCAATCAGCTCGTTCATGGCGCCAGTCCAGTCGAGAGACGAAGAGCAGGTCTGGCTGTCTCCCCAAACGGCATAGTCAAAGAGACGCTGGACCACGGCGACCTGGATCTGTGGCTGGAGGCCATTTACCGTCTCAGGGAGGCGCGTGGCGATGCCGGCCGAGCCATGCGCCCGCACCCATCCGCGATACCCTGGATTGTCCAGGAGCCTCGACAGCACGTACTCGACGGCCGCATCAGTGGCGTACTGGCTCTGAAGGCCCGCATGGTATGCGTTGCTTGCCTGTGTGGCCGTCCGCACCGCAGATAGCAAGGGCGGGACTAGCAGCGCGCCAAGCATCAGGACCAATAGCGCCGCCACGAGACTAACGCCGCTCGCGTTACCTGCCTCATCGGGAGATCGGCTCCCTCGAGGCCTTCGGCTGTTGCGCGTCCGCGACCTAGCCATCGCCGTTGCCTGCAAGCTGCCATGCTAGCACGGTTAGCTCGCCTGTCTCGCACTCGCTCGCTCGGACGTGTGTTGTCATGCCGTCAGCTGTAGCGCGGATGTCAAAGACGCCGCAGGCGCCTCCGGTCACGCGGACGGGCTCTACGTCGATTCTGTTGTGCCCGCCGTTGAAGGATATCCGCGATGCCACAAAGGCTCCCGACATGTTGTGCCCGCCATTGAACGCAATGCCGCCGTTGGGCGCAAAGACAGCGCCACCCGACGCGTGTCCGCCATTGAGGTTGACGGCCTGATTGCTGCTCGAGGTGGTCATAATGCCCAGCCCGGGGATATACGGCGTAAAGCTGCGATGTCCCCCGTTAAAGCTCACACGTCCCGTGGCCACGATGGTAATGCCTTCGACAATCTGGTGGCCCCCGTTAAAATTCACATTGCCATCTACATAGTGGAGGCCTGGCTCGATGGCTGCCTCGCCGTTGATGTTCCAGTTGCCCGAGTGCACATGGTACAGGCCCTCTTCTTGGGCTTGTACTGCTCCCGTTCCGCTCGGGTCGTCAAACATGCCGATGTCCCACGCAAACGGCGAGTCGAGGGTCTGGCCCGTCTCTAGCGGATTGCCCAGAGGCGTGGCTGCAAAGCTGTTGCCGTTGCCAACCCCTCCCAGAGAGAAAGCTGTCACTTGGTCGTAGAAGCTGTTGCCGCCACCGTTGATGCTAAAGTTGCCGTTGCTATGTACCGGGCCATAGATGTGGTTGTGGCCGCCGTTGAAATGGATGCCGGTCCCTGCGTCCAGTGCGAACAAGGCATACTCGAACCACGATGCTCCTGGGCCCCCGTCGGGCTCGCTCGAGACGCAGACCACCTCTACCGTGGGGACCACGCCGTTGACCTCGTAGGGCATGGCCAGCGATGTGGATTCACCTACCGAATCCAGCAGTTGCTCCCGAAGGGACTGATCGGTGCGTAGCTGGAGCAGGGCGTATTCGGCGCCCGCATCGCTGCTGTATTGTCGGTACAGATTCGTCTCGACTGCGTGGGTGGCGGAATAGCCCGTGCCTACGCGCCACAACAGTGGCCCTACCAACAGGGCGCCCAGCGCCAGAACGACCAGTGTCAAGGGAAGCGAGATGCCTCGGGCATCCTGCCACCAGGCCTTCATCCGCGTGAGCATGGGGCACCTCCTCGCGCTACTCGGACTGACGGAGATACACGGTCAACGAAGCGCTTCGCGTTCGATCTCGGATCTGAGCTGTCCAGTCGACGGTGATCGTCGACGTGATGTGCTGGAATGACAGGGCCTGAACGTGTCGTGCCACTGTCAGGGCGTCGCCGTCCATCGTTCGGACGATAGTGCTATCGGAAAGCTGATAGCTGATGGTCGTGGTCACCGGGTCTCCGGTGGAGCCAAAGCTGTACGCGGGAATCTGCACCGTGAGCTCGTCACCGGATTCTGAGATGGTCACGGCATCCGGGTCGGCCCCCACGAGATCCCGGTTGAGCACGGCTGCTGCGCTCTGGGTTTGCTGATTGAGCACGAGCGCATCTTGCTGTGCCCGAATGATGCTGGCGTACTGGAATACGGCGGTCACCAGCGCGCCCGAGACGATCGCCGAGATCGCCAGGGCGATCACCATTTCTAGCAATGTGACGCCGGCTTCGGCACGTTGGTCAGATGCCCTATTCGAGGGTTGCATCGTGGTCTCCCTTGAACCCCTCTAGGACGAATGTCGGCGTATCGGGATCGCTCACGGAAACGACTCTCACGATGATGCGCTGGAGCCCATGGTCGGAATCCGGCAGTTCTTGTTGGAAGGTGGCGGCTGGCTCGGGTACCCAGTAGCTGACCTGGGTTTCGATGGTGAAGCGGCTGGGCGCGACCAGAGTGGGATAGGGCGCCGTGGTGGGATCGACCTGATAGGGAGCCGCTTTGATGAGCTCCATCTGGCGGCGTGCGAGGTTCTCGGCAGAGACGCGATAGTCAACCAACCGCACGCCTTGCCCGCTAGCGGCCAAGCCAAGGACAAAGATCCCTAGCGCCAACGCGATGATGGCGATGGCCACCAACTCGCCCAGCAGCGAGATGCCTCGCTGACCGCGGAGGATCCCGCGCATCGTACGGACGATTCGTTTCGTGTGAGCTCGCTCCCTTGTCATCCGATGGCTCCGATGAGTGTGTACATGGGCATGATGACCGAGACGGCGACGAATCCCACAATGCCGCCGATGAACACGGTAAGGGCGGGCTGGATGGCGTCCGTGAGCGCCTTGACCGCTCGATCTACCTCATCCTCGTAAAAGATGGCGAGGGTCTCCATGTTGCCGTCCAGCGAGCCGGTCTCTTCTCCCACACGAACCATCTGCACCAGCATGCGTGGGAAGAGAGGATCGGCGGCCATAGGCTCCGAGAGACCATGGCCCTGCAAGAGTTCCTGCTCCACCGTCTTGATGCTAGCCTTGATGACACGATTGCTCTGCGTGCGGATCACCATGCGAAGGATCTCGGGCACCGAGATGCCGGCTCTGAGCAGGCTGGACATGGAGCGAGCCATGCGCGCCACAGCTCCCTGGACAGTGATCCTGTTGATGAGCGGTATGCGGAGCATGAGCCGGTCCCAGAACCAGCGGCCAGGTTCCGAACGCAGGAACATCACCGACGCGCCGACCGCGACGGCGATGCCGGCCAAGAGCCATGGCGCATAGCCCGTTACAAAGTCGGTGATCGCCATGAGCATGCGTGTGGGTAACGGGAGCTCTGCATCAAAGCTCGTAAACAGCTCCATCAGGGGCGGCAGCGCGACGAACATCAGGAGCAACACGACTCCGATGGCTAGCGCCATCACGAAAGCAGGGTAGGTGAGGGCGCCCTTGATCTTGCGGGTGAGTTGGTCTTCCTTCTCCAGATAGGTGCCGAGCTGTCGGAGCACCATCTCCAAGTTCCCTGTGCGCTCGCCGACCTCGACCAATCTGCCATAGAGCGGCGGGAAGACGCTCTCATGCTTGAGGATGGCCTCTGAGATAAAGCGCCCCTGTTGCACATCGACGGCGACCTCGGCCAGCACGGAGCGCAGCTTTTTGCTGGATACCTGCTCCTGCAAGAGCTGGAGCGCTCGGATGATCGGGATGCCCGATTCGATGAGCGTGGCAAGCTGCCGAGAGAACACGACCAGCTCTCGGGTCTTGACCTTCTGTCCCAAGCCAAAGGGTGTCGTATGTTCGGGCGCCTTGCCCAGCGATACGATGGTGTAACTCAGCTTCCAGAGCAGTTCCTCGGCAACCTTTTCCGAGGATGCCTCGACTCTACCTTTGATCTTGTCACCGGCTGGTGTGTACGCAATGTATTGGAATGTCATGGTTCCCCGCTACCTTCTGTTCTATGTGGAACCGCCTCTGTTAACCCCGATACGCTGCCTAGCGGCAATGGCTTCATTTCCTCGGCCGAGGCGTCCCGAGCTGCGTTGGCTTCGGCTTGCTGGATTTCACCTGAATCGGCTACTTCGTGCGCCAAAGGTTCGTCCGTTGGATGGCCTTGAGCGGGAAGTGAAACCTGAGGCTCATCGTCCGTTCCCTTCTGCCCCCCTTTGTTGAGCGCAATCACCAAGGCGAAAACACAAGCCACAGCCGATGATGGGCAGGCGAACATAACTGA
>CAYOBT010000174.1:0-5911 GCA_964402205.1 uncultured Anaerolineales bacterium | reverse complement strand
AAGGGTTCCGTGGAGCGCCGCGGCCAGGACGGTCCTTGTGGGCGCCTGATGGCTGGTGTCGGGTTGCGACGTGATGGCAGCTGGTGGGGGCAAGCACCCCAACACGATGGCCGTGCTCAGGATCGCAGCTAGCCACCTGCTCAGCACGATTGCGCGCTGCCATTCCCATCTTGACCGCGCCTGGGAGGAGCGGCTTGGTACCCTACCCACGGGCCGCGCTTTCTGGGGAGCCTTCGACCCCATCCCGGAACGCACCGGCCCGTTGATCGGTGATGACGTCGCGCAGGATGGCGTCCAGGTCCCTGGTGGGCCGCCACCCTATGGCCTCTCGGATTCGCGAGATATCGGGTTGACGCCGGCGCATGTCCTCAAAACCCTCTTCGTAAGCCTCGTCGTACGGGATCTTGATGATGGGGCTGCTGCTGCCTGTGAGAGCGATGATCCTCTTGGCTAGTTGCTCGATGGTCACCTCGTGCGTGCCCCCGATGTTAAAGGCCTGTCCCAGAGCCGCCGGAGTCAGGCTGAGGTTGATGATCGCGTCTACCACATCCTTGACGTGAGCAAAGCAACGCGTCTGCTGCCCATCGCCATAGACGGTGATGGGCTGATTGCTCAACGCCTGCTGCACAAAGCGGGGAATCACCATGCCATAGCGTCCCGTCTGACGAGGACCCACGGTGTTGAAAAACCGCATCACGACGACGGGAAGATCGATCCGCTTGCCGTAGGCAAAGGCGAGAAACTCATCCATTGCCTTGGAGCATGCATAGCTCCACCGCGATCGCGATGTCGGCCCGACGACGCGGTTGTCATCCTCCGAGAAGGGCACTTTGGTGCTTTTGCCATAGATCTCGGAGGAGGACGCCACCATCACCTTCTTGCGGTAACGCGCTCCAATGCGGAAAACGACAGCCGAGCCCTCCACGTTGGTCTGGAGCACGCGCACGGGGTCACGGACGATGAGGTCGACGCCCACGGCTGCAGCGAGATGATAGATGATGTCGCATTCGCTCACGAGCCGATCCATAACGGTCTCGTTGGTGATGCTTTCGATGGCAAAGGTGAAGCGAGGATGCGATACAAAGGAGGCAATGTTCTCCAGGCGGCCTGTGCTCAGATCATCAATGACGGTGACGTGGTCTTCTCGGGCGAGAAGGGCTTCGGCCAGATGGCTACCGATGAAACCACACCCGCCGGTGATGAGCGCTCTCACAGCATGTCCCCCTTGACCTGGCAAGTAGATGTCCACATGGAGTCGATTCTACGCGGGGCTTGAAGGGGGGTCAAAGCCGCTACTGCCACCATCGGACTTTGGTGGCCAGGGATGTGCTGCGGTATGATGGGCCTACCGTTCATGCGGATGCTGGTTGGGTTCAGGTTCTGTGTCACAGGATGGCTGAGAGGAGTCGCCTTGAAGATTGCGCTGGCTTCGGCTTCGCCGCGAAGACGCGAGCTGCTGGGACGTTTGGGACTCGATTTCGCCGTGCATCCTAGTTGGGTAGACGAGAGTTCGCGAGATGGCGAGCTCCCCGGTGATATGGCAAGTCGTTTGGCTAGGGAGAAGGCGCTTGCGTCCTATAGCGCGAAACCGGCTGAACTGGTGATTGCGGCCGACACCATTGTCGTTCTGGATGGCGAGAGTCTGGGCAAGCCGAGCGATCCTGAGCAAGCTAGCTCCATGCTGTGGCGTCTGCGAGGGCGTGCGCACAGCGTCATCACCAGCTTGGCCTTGCTGGTTGCGGATAGAGGCTGCGTGATGACGCAAGGGGCGACTACGCCGGTGTATATGAGAACGTATGCCAAGGGCGAGGTCGCGTCGTACGTCGCCACGGGAGATCCTATGGACAAAGCGGGGGCCTATGCGATCCAGCATGCCATCTTTTCGCCAGTAGAATGTTTGGGAGACTGCTATGCCAACGTTGTAGGGCTTCCGTTGTGCCATCTCGTGCGTGGATTGGAGCGTCTTGGCATGAGTGTGGGGCGGGCTCCTCTCGAGGCTTGCCCCTATGCGGTGGAACATGGCGGATGCCCCTGGAGCCGTGCTATTCTCCAAGAGCCCCGCCAGGCTTGGGGAACTTTTGCGCCATTTGGTACACAGGGCTGATCGTGGCGGGCTGGGCTTGACTTGCCTGCAAGCATGTGATAGGCTGTCCCGCGAGAAGCTTGATGAGTGGACGCGGTAAGGGTGGCACGTGGCACATAGAGTGAGCCGTCGATTCGAGGCCTTTACCTACTATTATTCTGGCTACATAGGGGGCACGCAGGCGCCTAGCCAGGAGTTGTAGTTCGCTGCAGCACTACAAGACGAGAGCGATGATCGCAACGCGAGGCGCAGGCCTCGCGTTTCCTTGTGCAAGGATCAACTGGGAGGACCATGATAATCCGAGGAGTCCGTGGTGCGACCACCGTCGACGCGAACAATCCAGAAGCGATTCTAGATGCCACACGCGAGCTTCTGACGATGATACAGCGCGAGAACAACCTGGCTGCCGAGGACCTGGCTGCTGCCTGGTTCACGGTGACACGAGATCTTGACGCGGCGTTCCCCGCTGCTGCCGCTCGGGACCTGGGGTGGGACCAGGTGCCACTGATGGACGCACAGGAGATACCGGTGCCTGGCGCTCTGCCGCGTTGCATTCGCGTGCTGCTGCTATGGCATACCGATCGCGCTCAGGATGCGGTGCATCATGTCTATCTGCGAGGAGCTCGCGTCCTTCGACCGGACCTGGTAGCGGGTAGGGAGGGCGACCGATGATCGTTGTGATGTCGCAGAGAGCCACACCTGAGCAGATCCAGGACGTCGTAGATCGTGTGACCGAGTTGGGGTGCGAGGCGCATCTGTCCCAGGGCAAAGAGACCACCATCGTTGGTGTGATCGGCGATCAGCGTCGGTTACGAGAGAGCGTGTTCGAGGCCATGGATGGTGTGGAGCAAGTGGTACGCATCCTCAAGCCATTCAAGCTGGCAGGCAGAGGATTCCATCCAGAGGATACCGTCGTCTCGGTGAAGGACGTTGACATTGGCGGCAATGCCTTTGTTGTCATGGCAGGGCCTTGCGCTGTCGAAAGCCACGAACAGCTGTTTGGGGCAGCGGGCGCCGTCCGTCGCGTTGGCGTGCGCGTCCTGCGGGGAGGCGTCTTCAAGCCCCGGACCTCTCCCTACAGTTTCCAGGGGTTAGGCCGGGAGGGCCTAGAGCTGCTGCAGGAGGTGCGCGACAAGACTGATATGGCCGTGGTCACCGAAGTCATGGCACCCGAGCAGGTGGACATGGTCGCGGCGCATGCCGACATCCTGCAGATCGGGACGCGCAACATGCAGAATTTCAACCTGCTGCACGCGGTGGGCCGATCTGGCAAGCCCGTTCTGCTCAAGCGAGGCATGATGTCTACCATGGAAGAGCTCCTCATGTCTGCAGAGTACATTCTTTCTCATGGCAATTACCGGGTGATGCTCTGCGAGCGAGGCATTCGCACGTTCGAACCGTATACGCGTAACACGCTCGACATCAGCGCTGTGCCGGTGCTGAAAGAGTTGACACACCTGCCCGTCATCGTGGATCCTAGCCACGCGTGCGGCAACTGGCGCTGGGTTTCGGCTTTGTCATTGGCGGCTGTGGCTGCTGGAGCGGACGGGCTTCTCATCGAGGTGCATCCTCAGCCAGAGGTGGCGCTTTCCGACGGCGAGCAGTCGCTGCGCCCTGATCGCTTCTACGAGCTAATGGACCGTATCAAGGCTGTGGCTGCGGCCATCGGTCGGACCGTCTAGGGGGAAGTCGTGGTAGGATCTCTCTCCGAGGCGCAGGTGACGGTGGTAGGGTTGGGACTGATGGGCGGCTCTCTGGCAGCAGCCCTGCGCCGAAGGGATGCATGCCGCCGAGTGGTCGGCGTGACGCGTCGGAAGAGCAAGGTGCCTCTAGCGCGCCGCCTAGGATTCGTGGACGAGGCCACAACAGACCTCGCCGAGGGGCTTGCGACAGCCGATGTTGTGGTGTTGGCGACGCCTGTGACCGATATTGTGGCCAAGCTTCACGTCCTGGGTCGCCATCTCCAGCCGGGCGCGCTTGTTACCGACGTAGGTAGCACCAAGCGTGCCATCTGTGAGGCGATGGATGGGCTCCCGGGTCACGTGCAGGCGGTGGGTGGTCATCCAATGTGTGGCAAAGAGTCCTCGGGATTGGCCGTAGCGGATCCTGCCTTGTACGAGGGAAAGCGCTACGTCCTGTGCCCCACCTCTCGGACCACGTCAGAGGCGTTGGCGCTTGGCCGCGAGTTGGTGGAGGGCGTGGGAGCCAAGCCCATGGTGTTGCAGCCCGATCAACACGATTGGGCCGTGGCCATCGCGAGCCATCTCCCCTACAGCATGGCGGTGGCGCTGGTTCTTGCTGCTGAGGACCTGGCTGGCGGTGAGAGCCTTCCTTGGGAGCTGGCCGCCAGCGGGTTTCGTGACACGAGCCGTGTGGCAGCCAGCGATGTGCGCATGATGCTGGACATCCTGACGACCAACCGTGACCAAGTGCTGGTGGCCCTCAGGGCCGGCGAGGGGGCTCTACGGAGGCTGCGAAATCTGCTTGAGGACGGCGATTTGGCTGCCTTGACAGATGTCCTGACCGCTGCGAGCGAAAGGCGCACGGGGATCTATCCATGAGAGTTACCATTCGGCGGCCAGCCCAGGTTGGCGGCGATGTCCGCGTTCCTGGCGACAAGTCGATCACGCATCGCGCTATTCTCTTGGCCTCCATGGCCGAGGGAACGTCACGTATCGCGGACTATCTGGACGGCACCGATTGTCGCGCTACTATGGACTGCGTCCATGGTCTTGGGGCTGACTTGACGCGAGAGGGCGCCGACTTGGTCGTCAAGGGCAAGTCTTTCCGCCAATGGAAAGAGCCAGCCTCTCCTCTCGACTGTGTCCGTTCTGGCACGACGATGCGCCTCTTGGCGGGACTGGTGGCGGGGAGACCATGGTTCTCGGTGCTCACTGGGGATCGGCAGCTACTCCGGAGGCCGATGGCTCGCATTGTGGACCCGCTGCGCTCTATGGGCGCGACCATCGATGGGCGCGATAGTAGCAGGTTGCCACCGCTGGCGATCCGGGGTGGTGGCCTGAAGGGGATCCGGTACGAGCTGCCTGTCGCAAGTGCCCAGGTCAAGTCGTGCCTGCTCCTGGCGGGACTATCCGCAGAGGGAGAGACGGTGGTTGTCGAGCCGGGCGTCTCCCGCGATCACACGGAGCGGATGCTCCGCGCGCGAGGTGTGCCTGTGCGTACGAACGACTTGAGGCACTCGCTGCGAGGTCCCGTGCCAGAGGTGTCGCCGCTGGATGTGCGGGTGCCCGGCGACTTTTCGTCGGCTGCCTACCTGGTGGCGGCGGCTCTCATCGGGTCTACGAGAGGAGTGACAGTGCGAGGCGTGGGCGTGAACCCCACGCGAACTGGGTTGGTGGATGCGCTTACCCTCATGGGCGCGACGGTCACGCTGGAGAACGAGGAAACAGCTGGCGGCGAGCCACTGGCCGATCTGGTCATCCGGCGCGAGGATCTGGTCGCCGCGACGATACCGCGCTCCTTGGTGCCACGAATGATTGACGAATTTCCGGTGCTGGGGTTGATCGCCACGCAAGCTTCTGGCCAGACGCTCGTGAGTGGCGCGCACGAGCTTCGCGTCAAAGAGACGGATCGCATCGCGGCTCTGGCAACGCAGTTGGGGCGCTTGGGCGCGCACATCGAGGAGCGCCCGGACGGGTTCTTGGTAGAGGGGCCAACGCAACTACAGGGAGCCGTCGTGGATAGCGGCGGCGATCATCGCCTGGCAATGACGTTGGCGGTAGCCGGTCTTGTAGCCGATGGTGAGACCGTCGTCGAGAGCGCTGGGTGTATCGTGGATTCGTTCCCGGGTTTTGATCAGGTCATGGA
>CAYOBT010000173.1:0-5948 GCA_964402205.1 uncultured Anaerolineales bacterium | reverse complement strand
ACCCACTGGGAGGCCGATCCCCACGCGCCCTCTGGCGAGCTATGCGAGGAGGAGGTGCTTCGTACCGCCGACCTGGTCCTAGCCGACTCTGATCTGCTCTACGAGCGTTGCCGTGACCACCCTGGGGTAAGAAGGTTCCCTGCGATGGTGGACCTCGCGCTGTTCAAGCCGATTCCGCGTCGCTCGCGCCGGAAGGCTCATCCGAGCCGTCTGCGCTGTGTCTACTATGGAGGCATCTCGTGGCGCTTGGATATCCCGTTGCTGGCAGATCTGAGTCGTCGCTATAGGTTGCGACTAGTTGGGCCTGTGCGTACGGATCTCTCAACCTTGGCGTCGGATACCGAAATCGTTGGCGTTGTTCCACATGAGGATCTCCCCCGGTACCTTCAGGATGCCGATGTGCTCGTCCTCCCCTATGCCAGGCACGAGTTCATGCAGGGCATCATGCCGGCCAAGCTGTTCGAGTACTTGGCGACAGGACTTCCCATCATTGCGACCGATGCCTTGCCAACGCTCCAGTCGTATGCACCCCTAGTGCACATCGCCGGCAGTCGCGATGAGTTTGTGAGAGCGGTTGGCGAGGCGATGCTGGAGGATCCCATGCTTCGGGATCAGCGCCTCGCCCTCGCTCGGGAGAACAGCGTTGACGTTTGGATGGATCGCCTGGCCATGTGGCTGCGTACGGGGCCATAGCGCCGATTGGCGGAATTGGAAGCTGTTCGATTGACACCGAGGTTCTGATCATCCATAATGCCAGTTGCCAGTGGTTTGTCCGCCACGGTAGCGGTACGGTAGTGGTGCGGCGTCCATGGAGGGGGATCATGCCAAAAGGAATGGTCGAGAGATCTGGCGGCAGAACGGCTGCTTCGGATCTTCGAGACATGCTGCGCGAGCTGGAAATCGGGGCTGGGAACCTGGAGGGCAAGGGGGAGGGGGTGCTGGACGTCTTGCGCCTGCGCGGTGAGGTGCAGGAAGAGATGGAGCGCCTTCTTGAGCAGGGGCTCAACCTCAAATCTGAGCAGACTCGGCTTGAGACGGTGGATGGGGTTATCACCCGGCACGCTGAGATCATCGAGAAGGAGCTGCGAAAGGTTGGCGGCTTGGCGAGTGCTCGCGAGCAGGAGCAGCCCTCGGAAGACCAGGAGTGGTGGTTCGTTGACATTCCCTACTATGAGGCAAAAAAGCGTCGCAAGCGCACCACGTGGATTTCGCTGGTCGTCATTTTGGTGGTGGTAGCCGTCGGTGCCTACGTCTCGAACCTGCTCTGGGGTCCCAACACCAAGGCTGAGAAGGCGCGCGCTTCGTTTGTCAGTGCTCAGCAGTATGTGGCACGCCAAGACTGGGATGCTGCCATCGAGGAGTTCCAGCGAACTCTCCGCATCGACAAGGATCGTGGCGAGGCCTATGTGTACCTGGGTGTTCTCTATGAGGTCACCAACCAGGATGCTGAGGCCCGTGAGGCGTTCACAAAGGCTCAGAACGCTCTCCGTAACCGGAGGAGCTACCTGCAGACTCTGGCTATGGCCTATGAAGAGGCCGAGGAGCTCCAGTCGGCCCTAGAACAACTCGACGAGCTGATCGCGCTGCAATCCACGCACGCGGAGGCCCATCTCCAGCGAGCCGAGATCTATGCCGAGCTCGGCGACGCCGAATCGGCGGCCCGAGACTTTGCCAGAGCTGCCGACCTGGCCGAAGACCAGAATCTGGAGAAGGTCTTTAACCAGGCCAAGCTTCGGCTCAATATCATGATGAAGACGCTAACGCCGGCCGAATAGTCCGGCGACGCTCGTGCCCCAAGCGACCACGCATGCTGTGCGTGGTCGCTTGGCTTTGGAGCCAGAGCAACGCAAGACGCGTGCGGGTACGTGAGCTCTCGGCCTGCAAGACATGTCGGGCTTTGTCCGGCCTACGCCTGGATGCTATACTCGATTCGGTCTTTGCGGGGGAGAGTCTGCAGAGACGGGTGCGCTGATGCAATCCATTCCCTACTGAGGCCGGAGCGGTATGTCTTTCAGGAATCCGTTCATCGTCGATCGTCCCCTCTCTGACCATGACCTCTTTGTGGGACGTAGAGATGCTTTTCATCAGCTCATCCAGGCGCTTGGCGCTGGCAGCCGTCTGGTGTGTCTGTTTGGACCCCGTCGCCTCGGCAAGACATCCTATGTGAACCAGCTCTCGCTTAGGCTGCATCCGAGGTGGCGAGTCGTGCGCATCGATTTGTCCAAGACGCGCGTATCGTCGGAAGCTGGTCTGCGCCACGCTGTGGCACACGCTCTCGGCATCGCACCCGAAACGCCAGAGACGAAAAGGATCCCCTCATCCTACGATACATGGCAAGCACTGCAGCAGCAGGCAGGTCTGGGGCGCCCCTGGCTTGTGTGCCTGGACCAGATCACCATATCGGAACTCCGGTCGCGGCGAGGCAGCTGGCGGGGAATGCTCGCATCGGTGGCCAAGGGGTTGGCAGGTGCGGAAGGCTTGGCCTTGCTCGTGTGCATAGAGGGACATCCGAGTTCGCTGGCCGATAGGGTCTTGCCCGAGTTTACCGAGACGATCGTGCTGCCGCCCCTTGATGCCGACGAGTCGGAGGAGCTGCTTGCCATACCTCTCCGTGGCAAGCTCGCGCTTGGCTACGAGGTGATCCGCGCCGCGTATGTGCTCACGGGTGGCGATCCTTACCTGGTTCAGCTCTTTGGGTTTTTCTGCTACCAACGCTACGCAACGCTGGGATGGGTCCCCTCCAATGGGATCAGCCATCTTACGGAGGACGTGCTCCAGGCGGCAGGCGAGCACTTTGGCGAGCGGTGGGATAGCTTGGATGATGCTGCCAGGCTCGTGTTGGCAACCATGTCTGAAAAGACGGGCCAGCACGGGATGTGCACGCCCGACGACGTGAGCCGGCTGCTCGCCGACCGTGTACGGTGCACGCCCGGTGACGTCGAGCAAGGACTTTATCAGCTCCAGGCGTATGGCATCCTCGAGGAGCTGGGTGGGCCTACCTATCGCGTTGCTTCCGATGTCATGCGGGTGTGGGTGAGGAGGAATCATCCGCTGGATGCGGTCATCGCGGCAAGCGACGCCTATCGCTCCAAACGCGTCAAGGTCACCAGTTCGCGCCGCCGGAAGAGGATCGATTGGCTTGGCCTCGGGCTGTGGGGTATTGCGTTGCTGCTCGTGGCTGCCATCGCCATGGTGTGGCGGTCGCGTGATCTGGCAGTAGTCTGGAACCATCAACCAACCGTGGAGGTCGCGGAAAGCCCTACAGTGGTGCGTCAGACCGCCGAGCCGACGCCTGAAGCAGGGGTGGCGCCAGGCTACATCGTCTTTCAGGCCAAATCGGCCCCGGATGCATCTTGGGACATCTATATCATGCGCAGTGATGGCTCGGACCCAAAGCGTCTGACCGAATCTGAGGCCGACGATACCTTGCCGTCGCTATCTCCCGATGGCCGTAAGATCCTGTTCGTCACTGATCGCGATGGAAATCGTGAGATCTATGTGATGAACCGAAACGGATCGGATCAGACGAATCTCACGCGTAACGCTGCGGACGACTGGACGCCTGCCTGGTCCCCTGATGGGAGCAAGATCGCCTTCTCCAGCTTCCGGGATGGCCGCTGGGAGCTCTACGTCATGTCTGCTGACGGAACCAACCCTCGGCGCCTCACGGCACATCCAGCGGCGGACTATGGACCATCTTGGGCGCCCAGTGGCGAGCAGATCGCCTTTGTGTCGAACCGTTCAGGAAACCTGGACATCCACCTCATCGCGTTGGCGGATGGCTCGGTGCGGCGTCTGACAACCGATCCCGCTACCGACCAGTCGCCAGCCTGGTCGCCCAAGGGGAACCAGATCGCTTGGGAAACCTATCGCGATGACAACATGGAGATCTATGCAGTCAACGTGGGCGGCGGTGATGTAAGGAATCTGAGTGAGGATGCCTATGCTGACGACCATGGCGTTACATGGTCGTCAGCGGGCGATCGCGTCGCTTTCTACTCGAACCGCGATGGCGGATGGGACATCTATGTGCTCGATCTCACCTCGGGTCGCCGGGCGAACATCACACTGAGTGAAACGATCGAACAGAGCCCCTTCTGGGGCCAGTAGCTGCCTACTTGCCGGCCGGTTAGCAGAGCAACTATGCTAGGCCTATTAGGATCTGTCTGAGCACGCTGTGGACCATCTCGACCAGCAGCAGGGCGACCATGGGCGAAAAGTCCAGGCCGCCAAAGGTGGGCAGTACGCTCCGGATGGGGCCCACGATGGGTTCTGTGATCTGAAGGATGATCTCCGCGAATCGACCGTTGCGGTCAATGGGGAGCCAAGACAGCAGAACGCGAACCAGGATGGCCAGGCTCAGCAGCCTCGCGAGGATATCGACAAAGTTGATCAGCAGGGTCACGCCTTGCTCCTCCCTAGCTCGTTGGCGCGCTGGTAGGCCGCCTGAACCGCCTCAAGCACGCTTGCTCGCAGACCGCCTCTCTCTAGCTGGTAGAGTCCCTCCGCTGTCGTGCCGCCTGGCGATGTGACGCGGGCGCGGAGCTCGGCGGGCGATAGCCCAGTCTCCTGTGCATAGATGGCAGCGCCTCTCACAGTCTGCAGGGCCAATCGCTCGGCGACGGAGCGAGCAAAGCCCAGCCGTACGCCTGCTTCAACCATGGCCTCGACAAAGAGAAAGACATAGGCAGGCCCTGAGCCGCTCAGTGCCGTCGCCATATTCAAGTAACGCTCCTCGTGTACCTCGATGGCGAGCCCTAGGAGCTCAAGGACGCCGCCGGCGAGGTCGCGCTGGGCTTGGCTTGTCTGCTCTGTCGCCACCCACACCGTAGCCCCTTCGCCGATCTGCCCCGGGGTATTAGGCATCGCCCGAACGATGGTCTCGATGCTCAGCAAAGCGTGGATCTGCGCGATGGTAGCTCCGGCGACGATGCTGAGAACGAGGGTCTCGCTATCTAGAACGCCTCGCAGCTCACCAAGGGCAGGCACCAACACTTGAGGCTTGGTTGCTAGGATCACCATGTCAGCCCCAGAGACGGCCTCGGCATTGTCGCCGAAGGCCAGAATGCCATAGGTGTCTTCGAGCACTTGGCGACGCTCGGCGATCGGTTCTCCCACACGAATCCGGTCCGCGGGAGTTCCTCCCTCTGCCACCAGTCTCGCGAGGATGGCCTCGGCCATGGTTCCGCCGCCTACGAAGGCAATGGTGTGGTTTGCGTCGGATGGCGCCACGGGTTCTCCCTCCTAGTATGTGGCCGGCCCAAAGATGGCTCGGCCGATGCGCAGCATGGTAGCGCCCTCTTCGACGGCTACCTCGAAATCATCCGTCATGCCCATAGATAGATCCGGTAGAGCGAGCCCCGGCAGCGAGTCTTCCAGGGCATCTCGCAGATGGCGTAGCTTGCTGAACACGGGACGGGCTAGCTCGGGGTCCTCCACGATGGGCGCCATCGTCATCAGGCCTCGAAGCTCCAGGGTGGCGCACCTGGCGATCTCCAGCAAGGGCTCGTGCAACTCGTCCCATCGATCCTCGTCCGACGCGTCAAACCCATACTTGGACTCTTCGCCCGAAACGTTGCATTCGACGAGGATTGGCAGGATGCGCTCTCCGCCCCTGGCAGCTCGGTCGAGTCGCCGCGCTAGCTTGACCGAGTCTACCGAGTGAACAAAGTGGGCGAACTGTGCCGCATCTCGTGCCTTGCGGCTCTGAATGTGACCAATCATATGCCAGGTGATGCGGCCGCCTAGGCGGCTCTCCACCTCTGGGATCTTGGACTGAGCCTCCTGGACGCGGTTTTCCCCAAAGTGGCGCAGGCCGCACGCGTACGCAGCCTGGATGGCAGCCGGCGTGCGCGTCTTGGAAACCGCCACGACCGTTATCTCTGACGGATCACGACCTGCGCGCAGGCAGGCGGCCTCGATGCCCGCTGGACGTCGTTCACGTTGCT
>CAYOBT010000172.1:0-5975 GCA_964402205.1 uncultured Anaerolineales bacterium | reverse complement strand
GCGCTCTGCCGACGGTACCACGTGCAGCGCCTCGCGCTCTATGGCTCTGCGACTGGCGACGCCTTTGACCATGCCACCAGCGACCTGGATTTCGCCGTGGCCTTTGCCCCGCTGGACCCGCACCAGCACAAGGAGAGCTACTTTGGGCTGCTCTTTGCGCTAGAGGATCTGTTCCAACGACCCGTCGATCTCACCGAGTATGCCACCATCCGCAACCCCTTTTTTAGAGAGTCGCTGCTCGAGACCGAGGTGATGCTCTATGAGGCAGCGTGAGGGTCCGCGCGGGAGGCGGGATGCGAGGAGCTACCTGCTAGATATGCAGGAGGCTGCGAGCTTCCTGTACGTGGCCGCGGGCGGCAAGACGTTGGCAGAGTATGCGCAAGACGCCATCCTGCGCTCGGCTGTCGAGCGCCAGTTCATCATCATCGGTGAGGCCCTGGTTCAGCTCTTGCGCTTGGAGCCCGATCTACAGGGCCGCATCACGCACGCGCGTCGCATTGTCGCCTTCCGAAACATCCTGGTGCACGGCTATGCGGACATTGCGGACGAGATCGTATGGTCTGCGCTGCAAGTGGACCTCCCTATCCTGCAACGCGAGGTGACCGACCTCCTTACAGAGATGCGCGGCACAGAGGCATAGCTGGTCCAAGAGGCGTAGCCAAGAGGAAAAGAGGGCGTACACGAGGCCTGCGAACAGGACCCCGGTACGCCCTCTTGGTCGCGAGCGCCTCATCAAGCCTGGAGCTATGCGGCGCCCGAATTGCCTTGCGCGCGTCGCGTAAAGACCTTGCGGATCTCGTCGGCGATCAGCACCGTCACGGCGATGCCCACCGCCATGGCCCAGTCCCTCGGGCGCAGTGGCACCGTGCCGAGAACGCGCTCCAGCCACGGCAGACTGTTCGCGCCGACCTGAAGCACGACGGATAGCGCGATCGAGCCCAGCAGATACGGGTTGGATAGCAGCCCTAGCTGGAACACCGAACGCGTCCGCGAGCGACAGTTCAGCGCGTTAAAGACCTGGAACATGGCCAGCGTGGTGAATGCCATGGTCTGCGCATAGGCGTGCCCGCGACTCTCCAACAGACCCATGAAGGGCAGCAGGGTCCCCGCCGCCATGAGCACAGCGACGATCACCACGTTGCGCAGGATCTCGCGGTCGATGATCCTCATGTTCCGATCGCGAGGGGGATCGTCCATCACGCCCGCCTCACTGGGCTCCATGGCCAGCGTGATATCCAGAATGCCATCGGTCACCAGGTTCACCCAGAGGATCTGCACGGGCGTCAGGATGAGCGTGCCATTGGGCAACAGTAGCAACGAGGCGATGATGGTGAGGTCCTCACCAATGTTCGTAGCAATGAGGAACTTGACCACCTTGCGCACGTTCTCAAAGACAGTGCGCCCCTCTTCTACGGCATGGACGATGCTAGCGAAATTGTCATCGGTCAGCACCATGTCAGCCGCCTCTTGGGTCACATCGGTGCCAGTGATGCCCATGGAGACGCCGATCTCGGCCAGACGTAACGCCGGCGCATCGTTGATGCCATCGCCGGTCATGGCCACCACGTGGCCTTGCCGGCGCAGCGATCCCACCACGCGATACTTGTGTTCGGGCGATACGCGCGCAAAGACGGCAACCTGCTCAATCACCCCGTCGAGCTGGTCATCGGACATGCCATCCAGATCCGTTCCGGTGAGCACCTTGTCGCCATCCCGCAAGATGCCCACGCTCCGCGCGATGGCCTCGCCCGTGGCGCGGTGGTCGCCCGTCGCCATGATGACCCGGATCCCGGCGCGACGGCAGTCGGCAACCGAGGCCGACGCCTCGGGGCGCGGCGGATCCATCATCCCAGCCAGAGCCACAAACACCAGGTTGCCGTTGCCGTCGGTCAGCTCCGCCTTGACGGCGTCTATGCCGTCGCCACCGAGGTCGCTGCAGGCTAGCGCCAGAACCCGCATGGCCTGGCCCGCCAGCTCCTCATTGGCCTCCAGGATCTCCTGGCGCAGCTCGTCGGTGAGGGGCTGCACGTCGCCATCGACCAACGCCGATTTGCAGCGCGCCAGCACCCGCTCTGGGGCACCCTTGACATGCGCGACAGGCTTGTCCCCGTTGCCCTCGTGAAAGGTTACCATATAGCCGGCGCTCGACTCGAAGGGAATCTCGTCAACGCGCGGACTCTCGGCCTCCAGCTTGCCGCGATCCATGCCCGCCTTGGCAGCCGCCACGAGCAGGGCCCCTTCGGTAGGGTCGCCCCGCAGCTCCCAGTCGTGGCCATGGCCCTTGTCTGGGGTGAGACGAGCGTCGTTGCACAGGGCGCCAATCCGCAGCGCCAGGCGAAGCTGCGCATCATCGGACGGATCCACCTCGGCGCCATCCTCGCTGAACCCGCCCTCGCGAGAGTAGCCACTGCCCGATACGTTGATGCAACGCCCGGGCAGACGTAGCGCCTGCACCGTCATCTCGTTGGTGGTCAGCGTTCCCGTCTTGTCCGTGCAGATCACCGTCGCGGCGCCGAGCGTATCCACCGACACGAGCTTGCGGATGATGGCATGGCGCCTGGCCATGCGGCTGACACCCACCGCCAGGGTGACCGTCATCACCGCCGGGAGCCCCTCGGGGATCGACGACACGGCCGATGCGAGTGCCAACGTGACCATCTGTTGAAGGCCAAAGCCACGCAGCACACCGACGGTAAAGGTCAGTGCACTCACCCCGATGGCCAGAAAGCCCAACCAGCGCCCGAGCCTGCCGAGCTGTCTCTGTAGCGGGCCCTCCGTCTCTTGGGTCTCTTGGAGGAGCGTGGCGATCCTGCCGACCTCGGTATCGGCGCCCGTGCCATAGACCGCCGCCCGCCCGCGTCCACGGGTCACCGCCGTGCCGCCGTACACCAGGTTTTTCCGATCACCGACCCCCGCCTGCTCTGCGACCGGATCGACCTGCTTTCTCACGGTGGTGGACTCGCCCGTGAGCATCGATTCGTCCACTTCGAGGTTGCTGGCGAACAGGAGGCGTCCGTCGGCTGGAATCTTGTCGCCGGCTTCTAGCAGGATGACGTCGCCCGGCACCAGATCGGCCGTGGGGATCTCGGCGCGGTCGGGCTCTTGGCCCGGATCGGGCCGGCGAAGCACCGTGGCCTTGGGCGCAGCTCTCGACTTGAGCTGCTCGATGGCGCGCTCGGCCCGATATTCCTGGGAAAAGCCGATCGCGGTGTTCACCAACACTACGATACCGATGACGATGGCGTCCCCGTTGTGGCCGATGGCAAGAGAAACGACCGCCACGATCGCCAGGATGGCAACGAGGGGATTGAGGATCTGCGCCAGAAGGATGGCCCAGGGGCTGGGACCTTTTTCCTCGGCGATGGCATTGGGTCCGTACTGTTCGAGACGCGCGCGCGCCTCGTCTTCGGTGAGACCCTCGGGCCCACTTTCGAGCAACGCGATCGTCTCATCGACGTTCAACGTATGCCAATGACGCGCTTCCATGGACGCCTCCTAGCTGGTCTCCACATCGGCAACAGGCAGTCGACTCGGTCGCCACACTGGCTGGCGGCGCAGCATCTGGCTGACGAGTTGCGGTGCGGGACCGTACGGGCGTTCACCAAGCGAAAGCACACCCGGACCCGAACCGGCTCTGGGTCTTTATGGCGACAGAGGTCTGAGGTCGAGATGCCCAGAGCTGTTGGATGAGGCGCGACCAACGCCCATCCAGCCTTTAGAAGTGTACAGAGTTGCTAGAGAAAGGCCAAATGATGGGCGTGCTCTGGATGCCTCTCGCTCGGGCCAGAGGCAGTGGCGAAGGACGCGCGGCGTCGCAATCGGCAATTGGGACAGATCGACGAGACACGGCCAAGGGCGCACACACGCAACCCGGGGACTGGAGCATCCGCCGCCGCCCCCTCCCCTTGACATCCCGCGCCTCCGCCCCCATACTCGTCCTGACGGCATGTTAGCCCGCACGGGCACCCAGCCACCGACCAGTGGCGGGTGCCCATTTCGCATGGGAGGGAGAGCATCATGTGCACGTGTGGAAAGGCCCAGACAACGTTGAGCCTCTCGCGGCGGGGGTTCGTCGGCGGGGCGCTGGCATTGGCAGCCTTGGGAGCCTCCTGTACGCCCCGCCGATCCGGCGGCCCGGCCGTCGTCGGCGTGCGCACCTCCAACTGCCAGATCCCCTTTTTCGTCGCCCAGCGCCAAGCGCTCTACCAGCAGGCCGGCGTCGCGGTGGACCTACGGCTGGTCCCCAGCAACACGGAGCTCATCGAGGCGCTCAAGCGTGGCGATCTGGACGTGGGCTCGTTGCCCATCACCACGGCCATCGCCGCCATGGCCGCCGGCGTGCCTATCCGCATCGTCGCCATGAGCGGGCGCGGCAGCGACGGCCTCCTGGTCCGCGCCGAGGACCCCATCCACACCCTGGAGGACCTCCGCGGCCGACCCGTCGTGACCATCCGCGCGTCCATCCTCGACGTCCTGCTGCGCTATGCCCTGGAGACCGTCGGCCTCGATGCCGACGCCAACCTGGACCTGCGCTACCTGTCGCAGCTCGGCGACATGATCACCGCCCTGCGGACCGGCGAGGTCGATGCCACGTCCAACACCGAGCCGTTCATGACCGACGCCGAGCGCCAGGGCTGGGGGCGCATTCTCGGCTACTATACGGCAGCCTGGCCCGATCACCCGTGCTGCGTGGTGGTCGCGCGCCAAGCCTATGCCCAAGAGCAGCCCGACGCCCTGGTGAATCTGCTGCGCGTGCATGTCGACGCGGTATCCTGGTGCAACGCTCACCGTCGTGAGGCGGCCACGGCGCTAGTCGAGACGCTCGACGCCTTTGACGTGGACCTGGTCGAGGCCAGCCTGGACCCCGCCAAGATGCGCCTGGACGCCCACCTCCTCCCCGACGAGGTCGCCCGGATGGCCAACCTGATGGCCCGCTACGACCTAATTCCGCCCGACGCCGACCCCGATGCCATGGTGGACGACGGGCCGCTGACGCGGGCATTGGAGGGAGCCCCGTGACAACGCGGCAGACTCGTAGGGGCGAATCCGCGCGGCGTCCGCGGCGCCGGTGTTCGCCCTTCCGGCCCACCTCTGGTCGCGTCGGCCAAGTGGCCGTGATCGTGGGAGCCGTCGCCGCCTGGGAGATCGCCACGCGCGCGGGCCTGGTGAGCCCGCAGATGCTCCCGCCCGCCAGCCAGGTGGTGGCCCGCGCCTGGACGTTGCTCGTAAGCGGGCGCCTCCTGCCCGACCTCTGGGCCAGCTTGTGGCGGGTGCTGGTCGGGTTCGGCGCGGCGGCGCTGGTAGCCCTGCCCCTGGGCGTCGCCATGGGCCTCCATGCGGACTTGGCCCGGCTGCTCAACCCGATCCTCAGCGCGCTCCGCCCCCTGTCGCCGCCGGCCTGGATCCCGCTGGCCATCCTCTGGTTTGGCATCGGCGACGCGCCGGCGCTGTTTATCATCTTTGTGGGGACGCTGTTTGCGCTGCTGGTGGGCACCATGGACGCCACGCGCGCCCTCGATGAGGAACTGCTCAACGCCGCGCGCACCCTCGGCGCCACGCAAGGCCAGATCGTGCGCTATGTGGTGATCCCGCTGCTGACCCCAGCCCTGCTCACGCAGGCCCGCGTGGGGCTGGGCCTGGCCTGGATGTGCGTCATCGCCGCCGAGATGGTCGCCGTCCGACGCGGCCTCGGGTTCATGATGATCGAGGCACGCAACCTGTTCCGCACGGCCGACGGCCTGGCGGGGATGGCGGTCATCGCCGCGGTGGGCGTCGCCACGGATCGAGGCCTGGCGGCCCTGGAGGCGCGGGTCGTGCCCTGGTAGGACGCCCCAGCAGCAGAAACGGCGGCGGGCGAACCCTCGTCCCCCCGCCGCCGCCGCGATCCCGAAACGCCCTCGTTACGCCTCGATCACCTCCAAGCCTAGCAGCTCTCCCAGCTCGCGGCGCTCCTTGGACCCGTCGCCGCACACCAT
>CAYOBT010000171.1:0-5980 GCA_964402205.1 uncultured Anaerolineales bacterium | reverse complement strand
GACTGGCTCAAGGGCGACATCGCCATGATCCACTCCTTTGACGTGGCGGGTACCATGGCCCAGCAGACCTTTGGCATGGATGCAGCCCGCCAGGGCGTGGGTATCTACCGCGAGCCCGACGACTTGAAGGCGGGCGTGCCGTTCTGGATCAACATGTCGGTGCTCTTTAACCAGGCCGAGAACGCCAGCGGCATGGTGGACTTTTTCCTGTGGTGGTTTGGGCCGGATAACGAAAAGACGGGCAAACAGATCACCGAGGTGGCCGCCAAGCCGTGCTACACCTACACCTACGAGCAGTTCGTCGAGGGCAATCCCGATCAGCAATGGCAGAAGGAAGCCATCGACATCATTGCCGAGTCCAAGTGGTTCCCGGTGAACCGCGCCTACAGTATTGCGAACACTCACGTCGGCCCTGCCCTGGAGAAATGCTATGACCTGAACCAGGCGTTCGAGCCGGAGCAGGCCATGCAAGAAGCCTACGATAACATCAAGGCGGATCTGGCCGAACTGCGCGAGTCGTAGTATCGTACCGAGTAGCTCTGGGGTCAGTCTACAACTGACCCCAGAGCTTGTTTGGTACGCCCGCACCTGGCTTGCAGCAGAGGAGGCGATCGCGATGTCTGATCAACCACTTGATACCAGCTCTCGTGTAGCCACGCTCAAGACGTTTGGGAAGGTTCTGCGAACGGAGCTCAAGGCCAAAGGGTGGGGGAACCCCTTTGGCTATCTGTTCATTCTCCCAGGCATGTTGCTATATGGCATATTCAGTGCATGGCCGATATTCCGTGGCTTTGTCATGAGTTTCACCGACTACCGCTTTCTTTATCCTGAGACGCGGTGGGACTTTAACGGGATTGAGAACTTTGTGGATATGTTCTCCGATCAGTGGGTCGGCCATGGACTCCTGGTTTCCATCAAATGGACGCTGTTGGTGCAACCGACCATCATCATCCTGTCGCTTTTCCTGGCCGTGCTCATCAGCCGCGTCAAGCGAGGAGAGGGTTTCTACCGGTGGATTGTGTATCTGCCGAGCATCCTTCCCATTGCTGTCAGTTTGCTGATGTTCGGACAGTTCTACAATCCCCGCTTTGGATTCATCAACCAGAACTTGCGCAGCCTGGGGTTCGACCCGCCTCGGTGGCTCAACGACCCACGGTACGCGCTGCCGGCGTTGGCGTTCACCGATGTCTGGCGCGGGTTTGGATTCCCTACGCTGCTCTTTCTTATCGGCATCTATAACATCAACACCGAGATCTATGAGGCGGCCGCCATCGATGGGGCGACGCCGTGGAATCAGTTCTGGAGCATCACGCTCCCTCTACTCAAGCCGACCTTCTTGCTCATCCTGGTGCTGGGATCGGGCATCGCCGGCGGCACCGAGCCGGCTCTTATCCTGACCAACGGCGGACCACAGAATGCCACGCGGTCCATTGGCTTGTATCTCTACCAGGTAGCTTTCACCCTTGGCGACATGCGCCTGGGCTACTCGGCGGCAGTCGGACTGGTACTCGGATTGGTGAGCGCGTTGCTTTCGCTATTCTGGTTCCGAGTGCTCAAAGAGAAATAGGAGAGCGTAGTATGACGACCAGGATACTTTCTAGACGCTCTCTCCGCAGATTCGCGCGCTGGTGGCAGGTAGAGAGTATGTGGTCACACGTGGTGATGATACTTGTCCTCTTTATCATCTTTGTCCCGCTCATTTGGATGGTAATGACGACGTTCAAGGATCGCCTCGAGTTCGCCGAGCACTCGCAACGGCTGATCCCAACCAGCTTTAGCCTGGTGAACTATGAGTATATGTTCACATCGATCCGCAATCTCCCGATCTATATGCGAAACAGCTTCATCCTGGCCTTTGGGACGGTCGCCCTGCAGACCTTTTGCGCAGCGCTGGCGGGATATGCGTTCGCGCGCATGAGGTTCCGGTTTCGCGACCTGATCTTCCTGGGGATGATTGTCTCCATGTTCATCCCGCGAGCGGGCGGGCTGATGGCACTCTATGAGCTGATGACGTTTCTCAAGCTGCGCAACTCGCTGTTGGGCCTTATTCTCCTCTTTGCCTCGGGATTGCCAGTGCCGATCTTTATCATGCGGCAGTCCTTCATGGCTGTGCCGCCGGAGCTAGAGGATGCTGCCCTCATCGACGGGGCGAACTGGCTGCAGGTGTTTTCGCGTGTGGCCTTGCCGGTTGCCTCTGGCGGTCTGCTTGTGGTCGCCACCCTGAGTTTCATCGGCGTCTGGAGCGACTATCTCGTCACGTTCACGCTCATCGACAAGGACACCCAGATGACGATATCGGTGGGCATCCGCAAGCTCCTGGCGACGACCTACGAGACGGCCGTGTCTCCGCGTTTCCGTGGCAAGTTCGCGGGCGAGGCGGCTGACTGCACCATGCTGCTGACAGCTGCCCTACCAGTGATCATCTTCTACGCAATCTTGCAGCGATGGTTCATGCGAGGCCTGATGGAGGGCGCGCTCAAGTTCTGACCCAAAGTACCACAGTGTGGCAGACGCCGCGGGCAGGATCCACGCCGCGGCGTCTGCTCGTGTTGCCATACGGTTACTGGGGGCAGATCTTCCCTTTGGCGGACAGCGGTGCATCGCGGCCAGCATCTCTGCCAGCGCCAGCCGTGGTAGCCCCGCGAGCTCGCTATCAGGCCACTTGAGCGATCGGCGCGCGTTGACCATGGTGCACGCCAACGCTATACTCGAGCCATATGTCACCGGAACAGGCTCGGGGAGGATGTATGAGCTACGGACACTGGGGCAAGATGCTGCGGGTGAACCTCACCACCGGTGAGATCCGCAACGAGACGCTGGATGAGGAATTCCTCCGCAGGTACGTGGGTGGCTGGGGATTCATCGCGCACACGTTGCTGCGTGAGGTTTCTCCAGGCGCCGATCCACTTGGCCCCGACAATCGTCTCATCTATGCCACAGGCCCCATTACTGGACAGGCCATCGCGGGCGGCGGGCGTCATATGATGGGCGCCAAGTCGCCGCTCACGGGCGGTTTCTCGGGCTCGGAAGCGGGCGGGTTCTTTGGCGCAGAGTTCAAGCGCTCTGGCTGGGATATGATCATCTTCGAGGGCGCCTCTGACACGCCAGTGTACCTCTGGATCAACGATGATGAGGTCGAGCTGCGCTCCGCTGAGCATCTCTGGGGTCGCGAGACCTGGGATGTGCAAGAGGCCGTCCGGGAGGAGCTGGGCGACAAGCGCGTGCGCGTATCACAGTGTGGGCCGGCCGGCGAACGACTCGTGCGTATGAGCAACGTGATGCACGATGCAACGCGAGCCGCGGGACGCACAGGTCTCGGGGCCGTCATGGGCAGCAAGAAGCTGCGCGCCGTGGCTGTACGCGGCCACCAGTCGCCTCCGCTGCACGACCGAGATCGCTTGAAGGAGCTGGCCAAGTGGTTCCGAGACAACTTTCGCGAGACGGGATCCTTGGCCTATGCCACCCTTGGTACGGTGCGGATGATTCGCGTGAACAACGATGCGGGCGGGCTGCCGACTCGGAACTTTTCCGAGGGTGTGTTTGAGGGATACGAGAGCATTTCTTCCGAGGCTCAGATGGAGATTACGGAGCGCCGCGATACCTGCTACGGCTGCCCGATTCGCTGCAAGTGGATTGTCTCTGTGGAGGATGAGGATTACCCCGCCGATCCCAAGTATGGCGGCCCAGAGTACGAGACCAACGGAGCGTTTGGATCCTGCATAGGCGTTGATGACCTGCGCGTGGTTTCCCACGCCAACCATCTCTGCAATGCCTATGGCCTCGATACCATCGGCACCGGAGTGACCATCGCGTGGGCGATGGAGTCCTTTGAGCGCGGCGTTCTGACTACCGAGGACACCGACGGTCTCGATCTCCGCTTTGGCAACGCCGATGCCGCCATCGCCATGGTCCACAAGATCGCCCGTCGCGAGGGATTGGGCGATCTCCTCTCGCATGGCTCCCGTTACGCTGCCACCAAGACCGGCCAGGGATCGTTGGCCTGGGCTGTGCAGATCAAAGGCCAAGAAGTCGCCATGCACGATCCCCGCGTCAAGTATGGCCATGGCCTGGGCATCGCCGTCTCCCCGACGGGCGCCGATCATATGCATTCGGTCCACGACAGCGGCTATACCACCGAGGGGGGCATCCACGATCTGAAGCCGCTGGGCGTGCACCACCCTTTGCCCAAGGATGACCTCAGCGCAGAAAAGGCTCGCATGGTCCGCCGGGCCATGATGTGGCGCGTGCTGGACAACCTGACGGGGATCTGCATGTTCCACATGTGGACGCCCGAGCAAAAAGCAGCCATCATCGCCGCCGCCACCGGCTGGAACACGTCGGTCATGGAGCTGTGGCACGCCGCCGAGCGTGCCTACGACATGGCGCGTGCCTTCAATGCGTTGGAGGGCTTTGGGCCTCAGGATGACGACCTGCCGCCGCGCTTCTACGAGCACTTTGCCAAGGGTCCTGCAGCGAACCAGGCGCCCACGCGGGAGCAGTTCCAGGCTGCCAAGCAGGCGTTCTACGCCTATATGGGATGGGACCCGGAGACAGCGGCGCCCACGCGCTCGCGCCTAGAAGAGCTGGATGTGGCGTGGGTGGCGGATCTGCTGGAGCAAGCTCGCGTTCCAGAGGGGCCACTGGAAGGCAGCGCGTAGCCATCGACGTGGGAGGCGTTCCTGCGCAAGGCTGCATAGCCGCCTCTGCCCTTGACCTTCTCCCCCATCCTAGCGTATAGTGTGCGTAAGATGGTGCTTCCCTAACGGCGCCCAGCTACGAGGGGACACACATGAGGAGGCCCACCGGATCGCACACGGGCCGACCAAGGCAGGCGCGGCTCTCCCGCCGAGGCGCTCTGCTCTGTGCCGTTCTGCTCCTCTTTGTTGGTGGGGCCTGCTTTACCACCGAGTTCAGCTTCAGCATCTCTGACCCCGATGAGAGTGGCGAGTCCCAGGTGACCGGCATCGTGTCGAACCACCTGGATCCCGCCTATCTGGACGCCGCCATGCAGGCCAACGCTGACTACCGTGCCGACCTCGCGGCCGTCGGTGGCTCTGTGGACGAAGATCCCTTTCCCACCACCCTCGAAGGCATCTCCGAGTACATGAGCGGCATCATGACGGCCGCGCAGATGCGCGATAGCGGCATGGACGTCGTGGAGGCGCACGATGGGTTCGTGGCTACTGTGACCATTCCACTGTCCGAGGGGCTGGCTAACCAAGAGTCCTCGGGCAATGTGGCCATCACCATTGACGAGAGCTCGCCGCCGGCTGTTCGCTATATCTTTCACCAGTCTTTCAGTGGCGGGGACTCGAGTGACCCAGACAATGACATTGTGGCGTCACTGGACGAGATCGAGCGCTATCGTCGGGAGGGGCTGCCTCCCAAACCCCAACTGGTCATCCGAGACGGCGAGATCATTGTCGAGGGGGAAGTGGACGATCTCGCTCTGTGGGGATCCCTGGGCGAGCGGAGTGAGCTTGCGGCATGGTACTGGGCGCGGATCATGCTAGCGACCAGCATCCCCACGTTCCGCCTGTCCATCAGGATGCCAGGGGAGGTGGCTGTCCACACCGTCAACGGCATACCCGACGGGATTGTCGAGGACAATCGTGTCACCTTTGTGATCGACGAGGCGTTCTTCCGTCGCCACGGGAGCGGAGACTATCGGCTTCGTGTGGAGACAGTGTACGTTCCAGGGCGGACGCCCGCTTCCCGTAACGACCGCGATGGTGATGGCATCCTGGATGACGACGACGCCTGCCCCGATCAGTACGGTCCGCCGCCAGACGGTTGCCCCACCAACGTCCTCGCCATGGCTTGCACGCCTGCGGAGCCCCAAGCCTACGCGCAGGTCACATGCGTAGCGCGTGTCCCCGAGGCACACCGTACCGATGCGCTCAGCTTTGACTGGTACCTCGATGGCGCCCATCAGGCTACCACTACCGAGCCTACGTGGGTATGGGGATCGGCCGATCCC
>CAYOBT010000170.1:0-5991 GCA_964402205.1 uncultured Anaerolineales bacterium | reverse complement strand
CCCCAACTGAACCACTCCCCCATCGTACAGCAGCCACACCCCTGCTAGCACTGAAAAGCCCAGCGCTAGGCGCTGCGCCGCTAGGAACCAGCCTAGCACGCGGTTCACATCCACCATGTGGTTGATCTCGCGCTGAGTGAGCGCCGGTTCGCCGGCGGCGGTGGTCAGCGATGTCATATCCTCTATCGAGTTCCACCCACGCAGGTAACCGATGAGCACGTCCGAGATGGCCAGGCGCTCTGCAACGTCAAAGCGACTGGAGGCCGGGATGTGGGACAGGCGATACTCGTGCCGAACAAAGGCCGGCGAGACCAGTAGGTACAGTGGCGAGAGCAGCAGGACCAGGGGCAACGCGATCTGTAGCCCGATGGTGGCGATCCGCCGCAAGAGCCCAGTACGTTGCTGCATGGCTTGGCTCCATCCTGTTGGGTGCTGACAGCGGGCGAGTATAGCAGATTTGGCGCACGTCGACCAGGGCAGCGGAGGCCACTCTACTGAAGGGGCTCGACGTTGGGCTTCCAGCCGAGCTCATCCAGAAGGGTTCGGACCTCGGGCTCGTCCAGGGGACGACCTTTGCCCGCGAGGGCAACGAGCACGGCTTCCATGACGTTGGTCCCAAAGGTGCGGCCAGCAATGCGAGGCGTGCTGGTGATGAGGTGTGTCACCCCTCGCTGCGCAAAGAGGGAGACATCGCGCTGCGTCGTGGTGTTGGTCGCTATCATCTTGCCAGACATGTCGGCGGGCATGTGGTGCGTGATATAGTTGCAGTCGCCAGCAATAACGTTGGCCCACTCGAACCACCGTGTAAAGCGAGGCTCGTTGACGTCCTCGCGCGTGCCGGTGGGGTACAACATGGACATGGGGAGGTGCCGCACGACGGGCGCAATGGCGGCAGCGACACGCTCTAGGGCGGGAATGCTGCGTAGGGGGATGGGCAGCCCCAGGTTGAACCCGAGGTCGCCGAGGATGAGCTCATACCCGGCCTGAGCAAAGGAGCGCGCCATGCCCATGCGATCCATGGCCGATGGGATGAGGACGCGCCGAGCGACCGGCGGGCCGATCTCGGATTCGAGGGTAGAAGCGATCTGGAGCTCCATCACGTTCTTGAAGCCGTCGCCATCCACAACGGGCGTTTTCCGCACGTTGCGCACAAGGCGCTGGGCGCTCGTGAGCGGGTAGCTATGCCGAGACGTGGCGATGCTCAAAACCGCGCCACCGACCCCCAAGCAGTCGACGTTGCCATCCAGCTCCTCGTAGAGTGCCTTGGCGCGACGCGCATCGCCATCGGTGCCGATCCGCTCGATGCTGATCGTCTGGCCGAGGAGTTCGACGGTAGCTGCATGATCGCGACTGCTGCTGCCAAGGCTGACACTGACGACGCGTTTCATCGTGGGCACTCCGGATAGTCGGTTGGCAACCCGTCAAGTCTGTGTGCGCGGGGGGCGTGTCCTGCGAAAGCGCTCTCTGCTGCTGAAACCCCGAGCACTGATCGTGGTTGCGGGGGGATGCTTGCCAGAGCGGGCGAGATGCAGGGCCTCAATCCCCGCGTGAGGGTCCTCACGCCAACGTGATGGACCGCTATCGCTATTCGGCCGCCACGAGATCGACGTATTCTTGCTTGAGCATGTCCTCTGGCTGCGATCCCAGCAATCTCAGGAGCTCACCGATGAGGGTAGCCTTGCGGTAGGCGTCCTGCTGCGACCAGGTGCGGCTCTTGATCTCGATATAGGGCTTGGGCTGTGGCGGCGACGTGATGCGGTCGATGTTGACGGCTAGGTCGATACCTTGATAGCGAATGTGGTAGCGTCTGCGATGTTTGGTGATCTCGCGAATCGCGCTTGGCTCAAAGTACTCGTGGTAGAAGCGCAGGCTTCGATCGGCGAGAGCCGTAAAGCGCGCTCGGCTGAGCACAACGCTGTTGTCATACTCGGCCTCTTTGGCGGGGCCGGTGAGCGTTAGCGTGTAGATGGGCTCGATCTCACCCTCTGACGTGTGGACATTGTCCTCACGATAGCGCAGGCGTTCCCCAGTGCGATCGTCAAAGAGCAGGTAGGTGTCGTACTGGTCGCGAGTGCTCTGCCCGGTGATGGTGATGTCAGGGTGCGCTAGCGCCGTTTCTGGTTCAAAGCCTTGCGGCGCAAAGCCCTTGGCTTGCACCTCAAAGGTCTCTTGCTGCTGCAAGCCGCCGATATCGATGAGCTTGTCGAGAACGCTCTCTTGGCGTGATACAAAGAACGTGTTGATGCGACGCGCGATGTCGCGGCTCTGCTCGAGGATCTTGGCTTCGTCCACCGTCAGGAGCTTGCGATTGCGGACGACAATCGCACCATTCACGATGACGTCGCGTACGTCGTTTCGGTGAGACGCATAGACAATACGAGAATAGACGTTGAGATCAGTCGTCTCAAAATGGGGCAGCGTGTGCGTCTGGCTCATGTCGAGCACGATGATGTCGGCACGTTTGCCAGGTTCTAGCGAGCCAGCCAGGTGGTCAAGGAAGACAGCACGCGCGCCCTCGATGGTAGCCATGGCCACGGCTTGCTGGGCGGGAAGCGCCACGGGGCTTCTCTCGATGCCCTTTGCCAGCAGGGCTGCCAGACGCGTCTCCTCAAAGACATCCAGGTCGTTGTTGCTGGCGCAGCCGTCTGTGCCGACGCCGACGTGGATGCCTGCATCTATCATGGCGGTGACGGGAGCGACGCCGCTAGCCAGCTTGAGGTTGCTGGTAGGATTGTGAGCTACCCCGGTACCCGTGTCGGCCAGCAGGAGGATCTCCTCGCGGCTAACGTGCACGCAATGGGCGGCCACAATGTTCGATTCGAGGATGCCTCGCTCTTCCAGCCAGCGAACTGGCGGCCTAGTGGTTGCGGTGATCCACTGCTCCACTTCGTCAGCGGTCTCTGAGATGTGGATGAGCTGAGGGACGTTGTGCTGCACGGCGAGCGCCGTGGTCTCGCGGAGGATCTCTGGCGTGCTCATGTAGATAGAATGGGGCGCTGGAGCCGCAATTACGAGCTCGTGATCTTTCCAGTGGTCGATAAAGTCTGCCAGGTAGGTTAGCGTATCCTCGTAGGTGTTCGCATCGGGGCTGGGGAGCTTGGTGACGGTCTCGCCACAGATGGCTCGCATGCCAGCTTCGACAGCCGCCCAAGCGACCTCTTCTTCGTGGTAATACATGTCCACAAAGGTCGTGACGCCTCCGCGGAGCATCTCGGCGCTTGAGAGCAAGGTGCCCAGGTAGCAGAACTCGGGATTCACAAACTCGCGTTCTACAGGCAAGATGTAGCAATGGAGCCAGACATCCAGCCTTAGGTCATCGGCGAGGCCTCGGAGAAGTGCCATCGGCGTGTGGGTATGCGTGTTGATGAGGCCTGGCATGATCACATGCTCGGTGCAGTCGATGGTCTGGGTAGCGCGGTAGAGAGCATCTACCTGATCGACGGATCCTAGGGCGACGATGTCTCTACCCTGAACGGCCACCGAGCCGGGTGCGTGGACTGTGAGCTCTGGATCCATGGTCACTACGGTCCCGCCGCGCAAGATGAGATCGACCTCTTGGCGAGCGTGAGGCTGGGGGGCGAGGCTGTCGCTACGGTTGGTGCCTGGGACGCTTGTCATGATGCTTCCTCCAAGGGGTTTGCCCCCTGGTGCTGTGGCTGACCGGGAATGGGCCTTACGAGTTCTGGATGATAATCCGCACGCGGTGCGGAGGGTCAAAGTTGCCCGTCTCGTCCACGACGACGAGCTGGAGCCAGTATACGCCGTCAGGCAAGGCGCTGGCATCAAAGGGGGCCAGGATGCCGTCAGCTACGGGCTGGTAGTGGAGATCCCCGTAGACATTCCATCCGGTGGGATTCTCTCCCACAGCGTACTCAATCTTGTAGAACTGGAAGCGGTCGGTCCTCGCCGTGCCCACGACAACGACGTTGCCTGATAGGATTTCGTTGGCCGCTGGCGAAGTAATGCAGACGT
The DNA here is from genome assembly GCA_964402205.1 of uncultured Anaerolineales bacterium. GTDB lineage: Bacteria > Chloroflexota > Anaerolineae > UBA1429 > UBA1429 > DAIRUQ01. The sequence continues at coordinate 2,019 of CAYOBT010000170.1, read as the reverse complement.
CGCGGTTACTGCAGGCGGCGGCAGGAGGTGTGGGCGTCAGCGTGCTGGTGCGTACCGTCGCGACGGGAACGGCGGTCGGCCTCGGTCGCGGCGTCGTGGTAGGCGTCACGGGCGTGGCGGTTGGCGTAGGCGGCTGTCGAGTGGGTGGCGTGAAGGTGATCGTCGGCGTCGGCGGGGTTAACTGCGCGACGTCCACGTTGGGTACCACATAGTACTTGACGGCCGTAATGACAGCGGCGATGCCGAGGGCGATACCGATGCCAGACATGGCCTTGCCCTGGTGGTGAACGGCGATTTCTTTCTCAATGGTGAAGATGGTGCTGCTTCGCTCGCGGTGGGCGACTAAATACTGCCGCACATAGTAGAGGGCGACAAGCGCGCACGCCACATAGAGCCATGGAGCGTATTGGTCTACGAACTCGAGCAGGCTGGTGACGATGTCAAACACCCGTCAGCTCCCTGGGGTGTGAGGCGAAAGGCGCTGCAGGATTCCGCGAATTAGTGAGGCAAGGTGAGGGATGGCTTGCTCGCCAGCCTGCAGCACTTCTGTATGGTTGGCGGCAGATGCGGTTGGTTCCAGGCTGTCGACGGCGATATTGGTGATCAGGGAGATGGCGAGGACCCGAATCCCCGCATGTCGCGCGACGACAACCTCCGGGACCGTTGACATACCGACGGCATCGGCGCCAATGGTGCGCAGGAACCGCACTTCCGCAGGCGTCTCAAAGCTCGGGCCTGCTACCATCGCATAGACCCCTTCTTTGAGGGCTATCTGATGCTGGCGGGCGCTCTGGTGCGCCACGGCCAAAAGGTCGCGATCGTAGGCGGTGGTCATCTCTGGGAAGCGAGGCCCTAGGCTCTCATCGTTGGGTCCGCGAAGGGGATGGTGACCAGCGAGCCCGGGCAGATTGATGTGATCGACGATGGCCATCAGGTCACCAACGGCGAAATGGTGGCTCAGAGCTCCCGCTGCGTTTGTGATGATGAGGGTCTCTACGCCCAGCAGTTTGAGCAGGCGTATGGGGCGCGTGATCTCGGCGGGTGAGTATCCCTCGTAGAGATGGACGCGGCCCTGCAGTACAGCCGTAGGGCATCCAGCGAGTGTCCCTGCGACAAGCCGCCCTGCGTGACCGGGCACCGTTGACACGGCCAGATGTGGAATGTCGGCATAGGCCAGGATGTCGGGCTCCTCGACCTGCTCTGCTAGAGCATTGAGGCCCGACCCAAGGATCAGCGCTGCTTTGGGATGGATGCTAAGACGCGATCGGACGTACTCTGCGGCTTCTATGGCCATTCGGGCATCGGCATGCATCATGGACGGGCCTCTCTGGCATGACGAGTCGACAAGAGCCGTTAGGTTTCGAGCGACGGGTGTCGCTAGTTCGCGCGAGGATGTGCTTCGTCATAGGCCTCACGCACTTCCGTGTATACCTGCGTGGTGGATACGTTGGCGTGTCCGAGCAGCCCCTGCACTTCGTGGACGTCCGCGCCTCCGTTGAGCATGTGGCGAGCAAAAGAGTGCCTGAGCGTATGTGGGGTGACGCTGATCTCTATGCCCGTCTGCTTGACGTATCGCTTGATAATGAGCCAGAGGCCTTGCCTCGTGAGGCGCTGGCCACGATGGTTCAGGAACAGCGCCGATTCGCCTTGGCTGCGGAGCAGTTGGGGACGCCCTTCGGCAAGATAGGTGCGAAGTGCCTCGCCAGCACGGCGGTAGAAAGGCAGAACCCTTGCTCTGTGCCGGTTCTTGCCCGGGCAGCTAACGCTGCGTCGCTCCAAGTCCACTTGGCTGACGTCAAGGCTGACGATCTCGCTGACGCGCATGCCCGTGGCATACAGTAGCTCGAGCAGGGCGGCATCTCGCTGGCTGCGCGCGCCGTTTCCCCGAAGGGGGGCTTGTAGGAGCTTGCGCACCTCTGCCTCTGAAAGCGATACGGGCGTGTATTTGCGGACACGCGGAGAGTGCAGCTTTTCCGTGGGGTCAGTCGGAATGTCGTCGTGATTCTTTAGATGGTGAAA
>CAYOBT010000169.1:0-5998 GCA_964402205.1 uncultured Anaerolineales bacterium | reverse complement strand
CCGGCAAACCGCCAAGCGCGCGTCGCCGCCGACAATATGGCGGGGAGAGACAGCACCTACCCTGGGACGCTCGGCACGTCCATTGTCGAAGTCTTTGGTCGAACCGCGGCCTGTACGGGCGCCAATAGCGATATGCTCGCCCGTGAGAGCATTCCCTTTCTCTCCCATATGGTACATGCCCATGATCACGTCACCTACTACCCCGGCGCCACCCCGATGACCATCAAGCTTCTGTTCAGCCCGGAAGGTGGCAAGCTGCTGGGCGCGCAAGTGGTGGGGGCCAATGGAGTCGACCGCACCATCGGCGTTCTTGCCACGGCTCTTGCCAGCGAGATGAGCGTCTTTGATCTCCAAGAGCTAGAGCTAGCCTATGCGCCGCCCTATGGAGCCGCCAAGGATCCAGTCAATATCGCAGGTTTCGCAGCCGGCAACAGACTGATCGGAGACAGCCAGGTCGTCACCTGGGAGCAGTTGCGAGACAACGGCCACGACTATGGCGTGCTCGACGTTCGCACAGAGCCCGAGTGGGAGCTTGGCCATATCGATGGGGCAGTACACATCTCACAAAAAGAGATCAGGGAACGCATCGCGGAGCTGGATCCAAGCAAGACGTGAGTGTCTGTATGCAAGGTAGGGCGCCGAGCATACGTGATGGAGCGCATCCTTCGCCACAAAGGTCTGCGTGCAGCCACGTTGGCGGGCGGGTGGAACACGTACACGGCGGCGACTCGCTCTGTGACAAGCGTGGAGCCCGGTATGACAAACAGCAGCAGCGATTCGTTCGAACCGGGGCACGGGATATTGCGGCCGCAGAAGCTGGAGAGCCCGGCCACAGACATCATCGTCGAGCTGGACGCTTGTGGCCTTCAGTGCCCAGGCCCCATCATGGCGGTGTACCAGCGCATGCAGACGCTAGAGCCTGGAGCGGTCCTCCAGGTTTCGGCGACGGATCCGGGTTTCCGCAGAGACGTCGCGGCTTGGTGCGAGCGCACCGGCAACACGTTGCTCGGCATCGAGACGGACGATGGACGTATCGTGACGCGCCTCCAGAAGGGATCTCCATCCCAAGCTGCGGTGAGTTTCCCTGCTCCGGTCGCCAATGCCAAGACGATGGTCGTCTTCTCTGGCGAGCTGGATCGCGCCTTGGCAGCGTTCGTGAGCACCAACGGGGCAGCAGCAATGGGACAGCAAGTGACCATGTTCTTCACCTTCTGGGGCCTGAACGTCCTGCGCCGGCGAGATACACCCCCCGTAGCCAAGAGCCTGATCGAGCGCATGTTCGGCTGGATGCTCCCCAAAGGCGCCGACCGGCTCAAGCTTTCCAAGCTCAACATGGGCGGACTAGGCACGGCCATGATCAAGGGGGTCATGCGCAGCAAGCGCATCGACTCTCTGCCAGCGCTCATGGCCAAGGCGCGAGAGCAGGGCGTGCGTCTCATCGCCTGCCAGATGTCGATGGATATGATGGGCATCAAGGCAGAGGAGCTCGTCGAGGGAGTTGAGATCGGCGGCGTGGCCACATTCATCAACGAGTCGGACAAGGGCAACGCCAGCCTGTTTATCTAGCCGCGCAAGGCAAGGGAGCTAGCGTGGTCGCCCTCTAGGGCGTGGCCGCGTTAGCATACACATGTTGGTAGATCCGATAGGCTTCGTAGACCAGCCGGATGTATGCCCGTGGCTCAGTCATGGGGATCGTCTCGTAGAACAGATCATGATCGGCGATGGGCTCTCCGCCTGTCCAGCGTGTCACATTCGTCGGGCCGGCATTGTATCCGGCCAGCGCAGCGATCCAGTCGCCCTTGAACATATCTACTAGCGCATCCAGGAACCAGACGCCCTGCATGACGCTTACATGGGGCCGGGTCAGCACGTCACGAGAGAACGGATCGGGGCCCACCCTCTCTGCAATCCACTCGCCGGTCGAAGGCATTACCTGCGTCAGGCCGGTGGCCCCGGCCCAGGAAACGGCATCCGGGTTGAATCGACTCTCCTGTCGGACCAAAGCCAGGAATAGAAGCGGGTCCACGTGGGTTCCTGCAGACGCCCCCCACACCAGATCGCCATAGTAGCTCGGGTATGCAAGCCGCCACAACTCAACCGGGGGCTCTTCGCCGGCGTCTTTGGCGAGCCGTATAAGACGCTCCGCGGCGGAAATGACTTGATCATACATGCCAAGTCTATCTGCACGCTGAGCCAGGTCCACGAGGGCTGGCGGTTCATCTTTGAGCTCCACACGGACGAGATCGAGCGTCTCGCGCGCCCACGTCTGCCAGCCTGCGTGCCAGACAAGCTCAGCTCGGCCCACAAGCAGATGATCGCTTACTCTCGAAGCGGTCTCCCCCTCGGCTGGTTGCCACCATCTCTCGGACCAAGCCCGAAGGCTCGCCCAGTCTTGGGTGCTGAGGGGCGGGGGCGCATCTGCCACGGTGAGTGCGCCGCTATCCGTACCGCCCCGAAGATCGCGCGCTCGAAGGCCATGGTAGCTCCAAGGAAAAGCCTCCGCCGCAGCATCCCACGCCGCACTGGCCGCGTCCGTGTCACCAGCTCGACGCCAAGCAAGTCCGAGCCACAGGTCGATCCTCGGCTGCTCGGATACAGTCGCGGTCTCCAAGAGAGCGCCCCACTCCTCGGCCGCCTCGCTCCATCGTCCCATTGCATAGGCTGCCAGCGCGGCCCGAAACCGAGCTTCGGGCACGCGGCCGTCATCAGGATACTCTGTCGCAAGCCGCACATAGTACTCGCGAGCCAGAACCCAGTCAGCGCCTCGCTCCCAGGATAATGCAGCTCGCCAGAGAGCTTCGGGGGCGCGCCTGTGGTCAGGGTGCTGGCGGACAAACTCATGGTAGATGCCGGCAGGCTGCCCACCCAGTGCTTCAGCAGCAGCCGCCTTGGCCATCCAGGCATCGCCGGCCATGTCGTCCGTCGCGTGGTCAGCGATGATCTGATCGAATAGAGCAAGCGCCTCGGCATAGCGCCCCAAAGCAGCATAGGACTGCCCCTTCCAGAAGAGCGCAGCCGCTACGTCATCCCCCTCGGCCAGAGCGTTGTCCGCACCCTCTGCCGCGCGAGTGTAGGCTCTGGCGTGGTAGAAGATGCGCGCTCGCTCAAGAGGAAGGATCTCGTCATCACCCAACTCGATGAGGCGCTCGAGGGCAAGGAAAGCCGCATAGGCCTCTGGATGATCTCGCGCCACAGATCGCAGAGCGGCAAGTGCTTGATCCTCACGACCCGCCTCCAGTTGCACGACGGCTTGGTGGTATGCCAGCAAGGCTCGATAGTCAGCATACTGGGAGAAGGAGAGAATCGCGTCGTAGGTAGCAAGAGCCTCATCATAGGCTCCTGTTTCAGCGTACGATTCGGCCAAGAGCTCAAGCACCTCCGCACGACGCGACGCCGGCATACCGGCCAAATCGGCCGCAGACAACTCTTCGATGACACCGGCGTGATCGCCGGTATCGCGCAGAAGCATGGCGATCTTGAGCTGTGCATAGGGCCTCGCCTCAGGCGCCAACTCGGCAAAGCGCCGATACGCTTCGACGGCCTGGCTGCTCTGGCCAGTACCCACCCAAAGATCGCCTAGGGCGGCCCACGCGGGGCCCCAATCTGGGTAGGCCTCGAGCAGTGCCTCTAGCACCGCGATGGCATCGGTCGGCCGATCCTCGCTGGCATAGGCTTGCGCCACAGCCGCCATGGCTTCGGGCCCAAGGGGACTCGATGAAGCCTCCGCCCTCATCGCCAAAGCGATGGCCTCGGCAAACCTACCCTGATGAGAGAGATCGCTCAAGGCACCCGCAAGCTCGTCTTCGGGGAACGGGCTAGGCGTAGGACGGGGCGTCCTCGTGGGAGTGGCGCTGGCAGTGGCGGCCTTAGTGGGCAGCCCGCGTGTAGGATAGATCGCCTCGGATGGGACTGGAGAGCCGACGGGCGTCAGAAAAGGCAGCTCCCCGCTCTCGGCTAGGTCCTCACAGGCGCAGAGGACGGCGAGAGTACAGAGGCCAATCGCCATCCTTACCAAGAGTCGATGCAACCTGCCGCATCCCCGTATCACGCGAAATCCTTCTCTTGGCGTCGCCAGTATGCATCGTACAGAGAGAATGGCCTTGGTGCTCGCCGTACAGAAGCTAGCCGACGGCGCCAGTCGTGCATGGCGCCATCGGCCTCGCGGAAGGCGCGCTCGGACAGTTGTGCCTGTCGATGCGGATCGACCCCTACGCCCATATCATCGAGAGACGCGACGGCGCGAAACGACCTCTCCTCCAGACGATCGCGATCGGCCTGGATGAGAGGTGCGCGCGAGGGATAGTCATGCAGCACCCTACGGTGGAGCGATTCATGTCGCCACCACAGCGCCGCGCCATCGCGTCGCGCCCCCGGCTCTGGCCCCATATCCGGTAGAGGCACACCCGTGAGGAACAGTGGCTTGAACACGCTCAGGCACGCGGCCGAGGTACCTGTGACCCAGAACGTGTCACGAGAGGGTCCAAGATGCGCCACGAGAGAGCACGTCGTCTGGCTCGCGCGGGTCAACGGGTTGGCAGCATGCATACAGATGCTTGCCATGGAGCTCCGCCGTGGATCGAAGGCCGCTCCTTCTCCTTGGCCGTGGTCGCGCAGGAAAGCCATCATCTGCTGCGGGGTGATGCGGCCGCGATGCTCCTGCAAGAGATTGGTCGCACGCGACTGCCTCGCACGGCTCTTGCTAAAGGTGGTGTAGAACCAATCCGAGTAGCACTCGCGGAGACTGAATGTCTGACCTCGCTTGCACCAACCCTGCTCTCGGGCATGCTCCACGAGCCCCGGCGATGCAAGATCCCAGGTCTCGCCGATGGTAAGACCGTTGCTGATGGCCCGCACATCGCGGACCTTTTCGGCCGCCCAGTAGCGATCGGCCGTCTCTAGCACCCAAGCCTCCAGGCGGTCAGCGATCAGGAAGGCATTGTGATATCGCATACGCTGATTACGATAGCCGCCCACACCCCCCTGACCATAGTCGGCAAGCAGGTCGGTGATCACCTCGAGGGCCCGCTCGGCGGTGTCAGCGCGCTCCAGGGCGAGCCGCATCATGTCCATGCCTAGGAGACCCTCTTCAGCGTATGGTTCCTTGGTGAAGACGGCCTCGTTGCCAATGGCCACACCTTGGTCGTTAGCCCCCATCTCGCAGCCCCACATCCAGAAAGGTTTGCACAGCAAGACCTGGTGCGTTTCCCGGACCTGCGGGACCTCCCCATAGGTGCACGAAACCGTGGTCCCCGTCTCGTGGAGCATCCTGGGTTGCCAGAGAACGGCATGGGCCTCGATGGGCTCTCGGTCGCTGTTCTTGGCCAGCATCACCGAGCCGTCAGCCGTGGCGTTCCCCAAAGCTACCAGCGTGTCACACATCTCTTACCATCCCCGTTGGCTCAGCCTTCCAGCAGCAGTTTGACCTGGGTTAGACGCTGACCTATACTCGCCGACCGTGCTAGCATCCAATATGGAGTATGGCATGACTCGTATCATCAACACGGCCAATCCTGGCAAGCTACGTCACCGGGCCCGCCGCACCATTGCAGAGGTGCTGCGTCACCTCATGCGAAAGAAGCCCACGGATCCCGAGGCCAAAGACATGGCAGCTTGCGTGGTCTTTGCGTTGCGCGACATCGCTGCCACCGTAGACACCACTGTGGAAGCCTGGGAGAACCGTGACTATTACCTCAAAGCTGACCGCTTCCGCCTCGAATGGGAATGGGCCAGCAAGCAGGCGTCTCAGCTGGAACGGCTGATCCGTCAGGGACGCTGGTCGGACGTCAGCCAGGAGCTAGCGAGACTCGCCACACGTTTCGGCGACATACGCATTGCGCGCACGACCCGTCCCGCCTCTACATGGCTGGGCTCCTATGCGAGGCTGATCGACGAATCCTGATGGCCCCGCGACTAGGCACGGGTGGAGGCTACGGGCAGCACAGCCACAGGATTGCGCAGCTCACCGATGCCGTCGATGGCAATCGCTACGACGTCGCCT
>CAYOBT010000168.1:0-6010 GCA_964402205.1 uncultured Anaerolineales bacterium | reverse complement strand
GGTCTCATCATACGGTACGTTCGCGGGACGGCAAGTGGGAGCTCTAGGCCTGCCTTGCCAGGCGTCGGTTCCCATGGCAGAATCCCAGATGGGTGAGGGACAGTGTCAGGAGGTTGCTATGCAATACCAGAGACTTGGCAGATCGGGGCTCGTGGTGTCTCGCGTCTCTATGGGGACGATGACGTTTGGGCGTGAGGCGGACGAGGAGATGTCTTTCCGTCTACTGGATGCCTATGTGGAGGCCGGCGGGAACGTGCTCGATACCGCAGATGCCTACTCCACAGGGATCTCGGAGCAGATCGTGGGGCGATGGCTCAAGGATCGCGGGCTCCGTGACCAAGTCGTCTTGGCTACCAAGGTGTATGGTGTCATGGGGCCTGGCCCCAACGACGGCGGGCTCTCTCGTGTGCACATTCAGCAGGCCGTAGAGGCTAGCTTGCGTCGGCTCCAGACCGACGTCATTGATCTGTACCAGATCCACCGCTGGGACTATAACTGCGAGCCGGAAGAGACGCTGGAGGCGCTCAATGATCTGGTACGCCAGGGCAAGGTGCGCTACATCGGTTGCTCTAATCTCAAAGGATGGCATCTGCAGCGATTCCTCGACGTTTCGGCGTTGCGAGGCTGGTCGCGCTTTGTCAGCATCCAGCCCATCTACAACGCCCTCAATCGGGGCATCGAGAACGAGGTGTTGGAGGTATGCGAGGCTGAGGGGCTGGGTGTGATCCCGTACAACCCGCTGGCGGGCGGCATGCTCACCGGCAAGTACCTGAGGGAAGGCGATCTACCCAAGGGAGCCCGGCTTGAGGCCTTTCAACAGTACCATGAACGCTACTATACCGAGAACGCGCTCGACCTAGTGCGGCGCTTTGTGGATGCAGCCCACGAGCGAGGCGTCACGCCGGCCCAACTGGCCCTGGCTTGGGCACTCGCCGAGCCGCGCGTGACGTCGCCGATCCTTGGCGCTCGCAATCTGGAGCAGCTGCATGATACGATGGGTGGGCTGGAGATCCAGCTCAGCCCCAAAGAGCGCGCCGAGATCCCTGCCATTGCGCCAGGCCGCTGGGTGGGGCAGGATCCGGTGTACGACCGAGAGCCCTAGCCAACGACGGTACGAAGGCCATCGGAAACGACGCTGGCGTCCATGATCTGGGCGCCAGCGCGCGCCAACGCCTCTCGCACTTTGGACACGCGCCCAGGCTCGGCGATGGTGATCATGCACCCGCCGCCGCCGGCTCCACAGACTTTGCTGGCGTCGCCGCCAGCATCCTGAGCCACCTGCATGTACGCTTCGATCTCGGGGGTTGAGACTCCCTCTGCGAGGCCTCGTCTCAACTGCCACTCCTCATCGAGTAGCTTCACGAAAGCTTGGTGATCCAGCGCGGCAAGGGCTTCGCGCATGGAGGATGCGATGGCTTTGATGTCGCGCATGCGGGCGACGGCATCGCCCTCGCGCTCGATGTACCGCTTTAGCATGGCCCAGTTCGTGATCGCCGAGTCGTGTGGCACGCTCGTGTAGGTCACGATGACACGCTCATTCAACCACGGCACCAAGGCTTTCTTCTCTGAGAGATTTTCCACGCGCCAGCCATCTACGTCGAACCACATGGCCGAGACGCCACCCCAGATCGGCGGGAAGTAGTCCTGCTTGCCCGTTGGGATGCCGATCACCTGAGCTTCAAGATTCGCGCCGAGGTCGAGGATTTCAGGCGAGGTCAGGCGCTCGTCCCTCTCGCGCAGGCCGTTGAGGGCGTGGAGCAAGGCCATGAGCAGTGCCGAGGATGCCCCCAGCCCCGAGCCCTTGGGCGCTTGGCTCTCCATGGTAACCGTGACGCCTGTTTCTGGACGCATATAGGCGATGGCGCGGCGGGCAAGATCGAGCCCCTGGCCCAAGGGCATTGCGCCCAACGAGCGGTGTTCCTCTCGAAGCCCTAGATCGGTGGAGACGATGACGATCTGGTCGTCCTCTCGCGTCTCGATGCTGGCTTGCGCCATGACGTCGATGGCGGCGTTGAGCGTCAGGCCGCCTCCCTCGAACAGGTACAGAGGGTACACGTCCAAGGTCCCTCCGGCGAGGTCAATGCGCATGGGTACGGCAACGGTGATCTTCATCGGTGCTCCTCTCTTCCGGAAGCGATGGTTCAGGTCTCGGCGTGGCTTCCTCGAGCATCGCGCCAGACGCGGACGTAGCTCTGGGCGGCCCGCTCGAACGTATCGTCGTGGCTGATGACAAAAAGCTGCGAGAAGCCGCGAACGCCCATGATGCGCTCCGCCAAGCTCTCTCGCCGCTGGTCATCTAGGTGAGCAGTGGGCTCGTCAAAGAAGGCAATGTCTACAGCCGAGGTCTCTCGTAGCAGGGCCATACGGATGGCCAGAGCTGCCGCCATGCGTTCGCCCCCTGACAGCTGCTCATAGCCGCGTTGCTCCTCTCCAAGGTCCAGCGATAGGCCATAGTCGTCTTGCCAGACGAGGCGCCCATCGGCTTGGCCCATCAGCTCGCCATAGATGATCGCGGCCTGGTGCGAGATGCGGCGGATGAGCCGCTGCGTGACGAGCGGCCCGGCGTCGCGCAGCAGATCTCGCAAGAAGGCCAGAAGCTCGCTGGTGGCATGGCTCTCGCGCAGGGCTTGTTGCTGAGCGCCCACCTCATCCCGCAGCTTGGCGAGCTCACGAATCCTCTCTTGTAGGGTCGTGCGCTGCTCGTTCAGCGCCTCACGCCGGGCCCGGGCGGCGGCGAGATCGTCTCTGGCATCGCGGACGTCATCCTGTACGCGCTGAAGCTCTTCAGGATCGTAGGCCGCCTGGGCCTTTTGTGCCGCCTGAACGGCCTTTTCGTGGCTCGCCGAGAGATCCTGGAGCTCTGCTTGCTGGTCTTGGAGCTGACGGCGGCGTTCTGGCAACTCGAGGGCTGCACCCCGAGAGCTCAGAAACGTCTCGTGGTCGCCCCGATGCTGCTCGCGCTCGCGCTGGGCCTGCCGCACGGCAGCGTCCAGCTCAGCATGCGATGCCAAAGCGATCTGAACGCGGTCGATTCCCTCGTCCAGCGCGGCTAGTCTCTCATTGAGCGAGCCCAGCTGCGAGGAGGCGCGTGTGGCGTCTCGAGCTGTCTCTAGGGCGGCTCGTTGGACAGCGCGCGGATCGCCTAGTTGCTGAAGGGCGGAGCGCAGTTCTGCGACATGTGTCGCGGGGTCTCCCATGGCCTGGCGATCGTGTCTCGCATGCTCAAGTTCGTCGGCCGTCTGTTTGTGGCGTTCGCGTGCGCGGGACAGCTCTCCAGCCGAGGGCGCCGCGCGGAGCGACGCTTGGATGCGCCGGAGATCCCTCTGACAGTGGTCCTTCTCTTCCGAGACGTCCTCCAGGCGGTGGGTTGCTCGGTCTATCGCTTCTCGCAGATCCTTCTCATGGTCGGCGTTGCGTCCGAGCAAGGATTGGCGACGGTCAGGGGTCAGCGGCTGTTCGCATACGGGGCAGGCGGCACCGGCTCGGCCGAGAGCTTGCGTCTGGGACAGGATCTGATCGAGATCGGAGCGCAGCACTGCTCTTTTCTCGGCAAGGGCTGCCGACTCTTGAACCAGCGCCGCGATCCGCTGCTCGAGAGCAGCTCGTTCCTCGTCTAGCACCTGTGCGTGCGTCTCTTGACTGTGGAGGTCGTCGAGCTCTTCTCGGTGATGAACCAGTTGCTGCTCAAGCCTGCCAATACGCTTCTCGAGGGCACCGGCTTCGCGCGAGGCGGCTTTGGCTTTGTCGAGGTGCTCTTCCAGCCGCTCTTGTCGCTCGACCTCGGGCTGCAAAGCTTCGGCCTTTGATCGGGCGGCCCGGGCCCGCTCCAGGTTCGCAGCAGCAGCCGTGGCTCTTTCCTTGAGGCGGGCTTGCTCTGTGCGCAGCGTCGCCTGCCGTCGGCTGAGCGCATCACGCGCCTCACGTTGCTTCTCGAGCTCGGACAGACGTGCATCGGCTGTGAGATAGGCGCGATGCCCTGTCTCCGAGCGCGAGACAGCGTCTTGGGCGAGCTCGGCTCGCCGTACCTGCTGCCGGCTGTCTGCTACGCGCTGCTGCTGGTGCCTCAATGCGAGTTCGGCTTGGTGCCGTGCCTCATCGGCTTGGCGCGCTCGATCGTGACGTGCCTCGAGCTCGCGGATTCGCGGCTCGAGATCCGCGACGGTACCCTCCAGGCGCTCGATGGCGCTGTCCATCTCGTCCAGATCGGCGTGTACAGCCTCCAGCTGTGCCTCGCGCTGGGGTAGGTCGAGGAGCTGGCCCTGGATGTGCGCGATGGAGCGCTCCAGTTCTCGCTGCTGCTCGTGTAGATGGCGCTGCGTAGGACGTAGTGCCTCGTAGGCGGCCCGATACGTGTCGACGCGGAGAAGCGGGTCAAAGATCGCTTTCCGAGCGGAGGCGGGCTGCAGGAACGGCGCGGTGAACGTGCCCTGGGCCACGCCGATGGTGGTCTCGAACAGGGCGGATAGGCCTGGGGATTCGTCGACTCTCAGGTGTTGGCGGAGCCAGGCTGCAACGTCCTCCGAGCCGTCTGCGAGCACGCGATCGCCGAGCTCGACGTCGGTCACAACATAGCTCGTGGTGGCACGATGCGTGAACTCGCGACGCACGTCATAGCTTCGGTCGTCCAGCGAGGAGATGAGGCGCACGACGACCGATCCCTTGCGGGCGCCCTCTCGCAGCCGCTCGGCGTACGTGCCTCGCTGGCAGTCGAACAGTACTAGACCGATGGCCTCCAGCAGCGAGCTTTTCCCTGCGCCATTCGGGCCCACAATGGCCACAGTCCCCGGCGCGAGATGGACCTCGGCGTGCTTGTAGCTCTTGAAATCGGTGAGGGCAACGTGCTGAATCAGCATTGCCTATAGCTCACTCTCGGCTGCTTCTGCAAAGGGCCGTCCGTGTTCACTCTGCCAGCGTTCAAGGCCGGCGACGATCGAGGCCGGATCGCTGTCAGCGAGTGCGAGCTCTTGGATGCTCAAAGCCAAGTCGGTCATCGGCTCTGCAAGAGCGCCAAGCCGCGTGTCCTGCGAGATCATCTCGGACAGGACGTGGTGCGCTAGCTCACGCCGAGTAAGCTCGGCGCCGATGTCGATCTCCCCCGGCTCGATCGTCGTGAGGTCATGGATACGGACGGTCAGGGGATCGAAAGCCTCATCCAGTATCGCTTCGATCCGATCCACGTCGAGCGCAGCTCTGGGAAAGCCGAGCTGCCCCCTCAGGGTGAGCTCGACGACGGGCCTGCGCGGGTCGTCGGTACCGACGGTAGCCTCGTTGGCGATGCCGCGGACCCTGTCCCAAAGCGCTGTTGGCCGCTGGATATCGTCGACGGAACAGTCAAGCCTAAGAAAAGGGCGTCCAGGTACAGGGACTCTCTTGGGCGGCAACCGCAAGGCGTCCTCCTCATCGATCTCGAGTAGGAGATAGCCACGATCCGTCCACTGGGACTCGACTACCGAGTTGGCCTCTAGTGAGCCAGGATTAAAGGCCCAGCCTAACCGCTGATAGGGCTTGTGGATATGTCCCAGGGCAACGTACTCAACCCAATTCTGTAACGGGAGCAGGTCGCTCTCGCGGAGCGTGCCGCTGTAGGCGTCGAGCACGCCCTCCATGCCGGCGTGTAGCATCAGGATGGTATGCCGCGAGTCGGCTTCAGGGAGCTGCGCGATCGCTTGGGCCAGATCCGTGACTACTGCTGGCGTGGAAGCGCCCACATAGCGACAACCGACTATGCGCAGACGGTGTGGGAGGTCGATGTAGCCCCCACGGCGCTCGCGAGCGTCCCACGGCAAGAGGGCGAGCTTGCCCTGGTGGTACTCGGGTGTGAGCGGGACAAGAAGGTCCATCTGTGCGAGAAAGTCGAGCCAAGAGAGCGGCTCGCGAAAATGGGCGCGCTCGTGGTTTCCTTCGACCGCGATGACCTGGATGCCGGCATCACGCAGCATCTGGAGAACCGAGACGGCTTGGTAGAGCGTGCTGGCGTCCACGGCGCGCTTGTGGAACAGGTCGCCGGCGA
>CAYOBT010000167.1:0-6015 GCA_964402205.1 uncultured Anaerolineales bacterium | reverse complement strand
ATTGCATGGCTCCCCAGGCGCCCTGGATGCGGACGACGCTCTCGGGGGCATCGGGCCAGATGTCCTTGGTGATGATGGGGAACGCGAGCCAGCTAAAGCCATGCGGCGGGGGATCGTTCTTGAGCTGACTGACGGCCCAGTTGCCCTCCATGTACATGACCACTTCGCCCTGCCGCCAGAGCTGACGGTAGTCCAACTGTCCCTCGTATCCCAGCGGGAAGTAGGGCGTCATCTCCTTCAGCAAGTGTCCGAACTCGATGTACGCATCCCAGTCGGGGAACGTCCCCATCTGGTAGCTCGTCGTCAGGTCCTTGGCGGTGATCACCATGTTGCCATCGTGATCCCACTCGTAGATGGTGTCCCACACGAGCTGGTTGTAGATATGCGCCGAGGCCCAGTGCGGGAAGCAGCAGGTGTCGGGCGAGAGGTCCGCGCCGTATGGGATATAGCCCGCATCGAGCAGCACCTGCCAGACATCCTTGAACTCGCTCCACGTGCGCGGCTCTTCGGTGATGCCGGCCTCTTCAAAGGCATCGGTGTTATAGAGCGTCAGCACGCCGGCGCCGTCCATATTCACGCCGTAGAGCTTGCCGTCCGGGCCCGTCTGGGAGATGACGGCCACCTCTTCGAACTGGTCGAACCAGCGCTCGTTGCCTTCCACGTACGGGTTGGGTAGCTCTGCCCACGGGTCAAAGGCCAACGCCCAGCCCTTGGGAATATGCGGCCACAGGTTCTCCGTGTTGGACCAGTAGATGTCGGGGGCGTCCTGCGCAGTCATGCGCGCCATCAGCCACTCATCGACATTGGAGCCCGCGGGGAATCGATACCATTCGATTTCGACGTTCGGGTGATCCGCCATGTAGGCGTCTTTGATCTTGTCATAGGCCACCTTCCGAACCTGGCCGGGCTCGAGCTCGGCGTCAGGGTCGGTGGGCTCAGCCGACTGGGCCCAGTGGAGAATCGTGTAGGTCTCGGCAACCTCTTCGGCCGGCTCAGCGGTCGCCACCTCCCCTTCGGCTTCCGGCGCCGCGGTGGGCGTCGCGGCGGGCGCACAGGCCGCAGCCATAGCCCCGATAGCGGTGAGGCCCAACGCCTTTAGGAGATCGCGACGGCTCATCTGAAACTCGGACATTGCGTACTCCTCCCTTGGATCTCGTTTTCCATCGACCCTACTCAAGCGGGGTTCTCTTGCCGTACTTTGCGTCCCTCCTTTCAGGGCAGCTAGCCCAAGAGGCTAGCATGCACAACCCTTACTATACTCTAGCACGTCTCATGTGTCGCGCATGACATCCTACTGACATTCTAGTGCGCCAGCGGATCGCTGGCAAAGTGCGCTCGACGGTCGATGGTGCATGGTCAGGCATCCGGCGTCTCGTCGCTGTATGCAGGCCACAGTGTCGCCAGCAGACGCTTGACCACGTCAAACACCGAAGACGTAGGGATCCCCCGCGTCTGGTGCACCGAAAAGTGCCCTTGGGCGTGCTGCAGCAGCTCGTGCACATAGTCGGTAGCCGTTACGCCCACCACCCTCGTACCCGCCAGTTCGGGTTCTGCGCGGAGCCGCTCCAGCACCTCAAACCCATCGATCCCTGGCAGCACCATGTCCAACAACACCAAGTCGGGGCGCTCGGCATGGGCAAGCTCCAAGCCCTGCTCGCCCGTCGCCGCGGTATAGACCCGACGATCGCCATTGTGGGCCTCGAGAAGGCGTGTCATCAGGCTGAGGAAGCCGCGGCTGTCATCGACGACCAGAATCCTCTCTGCGCTAGGAGCCACGCGTGCCAGCGTGGCCATGAGATTAGCCTGCGAGACCGGCTTGATGAGCACGGCGTCCAGCCCCGTTCCGTCGCCACGCTGCATCCAACTCGGACTCGGAATGGAGCACCGGATGATGGGCACGTTGTAGCGCTCGCTCACCTCACAGAGGTTGCCATACCAAGCTTCGGCAGGCGCATCGGGGGGCAGGTTGACCAGCACGCCGGCCGGGTGCTCGCGACGTATCGCCATCTCGGCCTCCATCGCATCGGCAGCTGCCAACACCTGGCGATCTCCCAGATAGCGCTGCACCATGTCACCAAACGTGGGGTCGGGATCCACGACAACGACCGGCAACTGCTCGCCCGGTCGCGATGGCATGTCGGGTATCTGCCGCAACGTCTCCGCCTCGGCCGTCGTCCATGGCAACGGCAACGAGACATAGAACGCGCTGCCCTCGTCCAGGCTGCTTTCCGCCCACATGCTGCCGCCGTGTAGCTCGACAAAGCGGCGGCTGATCGCCAGGCCTAGCCCAGCGCCCTCGCGTCGCCGCGACGTCATATCCACCTGTCGGAACTCTTCAAAGATGACCTCGAGTTGCTCCGGTGGAATGCCGACGCCCGTATCGCGCACAGCCATCAGCACGTCGTCGCCGCGGAGCGAAAGGTCCACGGTGATGCCACCGCTATCCGTGTACCGTACTGCGTTATTCAGCAGGTTGAGCAGCACCTGCCGTATGCGAGTACGATCCAAAAAGAGCAGCGGGAGCTCGCCATCCTCCTCGAGCTTGGCCCAAAGGTGACGCTGATCGAGAAGGGGGCGCACAGTATCCAACGCTTCGCGCACAATGTCGTGCAGGTCGTGCCACTCACGGAACATGGGCAGGGCAGCAGCATCAATGCGCGACAAATCGAGGACGTCATTGACCAAGTCTTGCAGGTGCCGACTGGTCCGGTAGAGCTGTCGCAGATCATCCTCGAACTCGGGCGTTAGCGTCGCCCCGGCATAGCTCTCGGGCTCCAAATACATCAGCTCGGCAAAGCCAACGATGACGTTCAGGGGCGTCCGAAGCTCATGGCTCACGTTGGCCACAAACCGCTCCTTGAGGACGCGAGCCTCCTCTGCCTCGTGGCGCGCAACGCGCAGCTCCTGGTTCGACCGCTGCAGTCGCACATAGGCTTCATCCAGCGCCTTCAATGCCCGGTTGAGCTCGCCCTGATGGTCGCGCAACTGGTCAATCTGGTTCCGCTGCGTATCGGCCAGGTCATGCTCGAGGGTGTCCATGGTGTCCAGCGCACCGTCGGCTAGGTAACCCAGGCCTGTGAGCGCCATCAAGATGGCCACCCAGTTGGCCGAGAGGACCGAGCCCTCCGCCAGGGCCTGCAACCCCACGGCCTCGCCCAAGGCAGCCAGTGCCATCAGGATGCCCACCCATCGGCCGGCAAGCATTGCTGCGACCGGCGGGAGCAGCGCCAGACGGGCCAGCGCTGCGGCATCTCCATGCTGCCACGCTACCAGAGGCTGCAAAGCCAACTGGCCCCCCAGGAACAGCGCAGTTGCCAAGCGCGTACGCGTGTCCCGCAGCAGATAGACGCCCACCGCCAGCAGCGTGCCCAGGGCGAGACTAGCGTAGCCCGCCCCCGAAAAGCTCTCCGAGCTCGTCCCGTAGGGAAGGAACAACCACACGTCATAGAAACTGAGCACAGCCGAAGCGAGGAGTAGCCGCCGCCGGAACGCCTGCAGCTCTGTGGTAGCGTACGTGCCCATCGCAGCCCATCGTGAACTGCTCATCATCCCCTCCGCTGGCGAGTGACCCAAGGCTACACCTCGGCCGGATTCTGCGGCTCCAGCACCTGCTCCAACGTGGCCATGAGTTCCGCCCGCTGCACTGGCTTGAGGAGAAAGGCGTCGGCGCCCAACGCAAAGGCGAGCTCTGGGTCATCGATTACCGAGCAGACAACGACGCGGGCCTTTTGGCCGGCCTCCCGCTCGCGGATAGCCGAAAGGATATCCCAGCCATCGTGTTCGGGTATCATGATATCCAAGATGACGACATCCGGCTGTAGATCATCCAAGAGCACCAGGGCGTTAGCCATATCGGGCGCGCTATGGACGCGAATCGGCAACGACTGCAGGTAGCGCGTGAACAGAGCCGTCAGACCCGCGTTGTCATCCACAATGAGCAGGGTGTAGCCATCCTCTAGCGGCAGCCTGACGGTCAGCGACGCACGGCCGTCGCGTAGAGAGCGGACCGAGGTCTCGGCGCCCAGCGACGCAAAGAGCCCCTGCGAGATGGCATAGGGTCGCGCAGGATCCGCCTCGGCCAGGTCAGAGGCTGGGCGATAGGCAAAGGTCAGCACGGCGGCCTTCTGCCGACGAGCCACCTCGAAAGTCACCGCACCGCCCTCTTGATGGCGGATCATGTGGCTGAGGAGGTTCAGCACCGCCTGGCGCAGCATGACCCGGTTCACCGCCCCCGGCAGGCTGGTGACGTGTGCGTAGAAACGTAGCTCGCTGCCTTGCTGAGCGGCCAAGGGGCGTGCCTGGCGCACCGTCTCACGCAGCAAGGGCACCAGGTCAGCCTGGGTAGCGCGTGACCGAGCGAGGCGTTCGACCTCCTGATGAAGCTGCGACAGCCCACGTAGCGAGGCGCCGGACTCGAGCTCCTTGGCCACGATGGAAGTTAGCGCCTCGATGCCGCGCCGTAGCTCTCGGTAAGCTTGGCGTTCACCCATGCCCAGGTCCTGCGCCACCTTGACGATGGGCTGGTCCCCGATATAGTGCCGGCACAGGATCTCGTAGGGGCGCGCCTCGGGATCGCTGGCAGCAATGCCCGGATCGGGCTGCATCGCCTCGATGGCCATGCGCAGCAACCGCCGCAGAGCCTGACCACGCGTCACGCCCAGGGCTTTGGCGTTGGAGGAAACGCGTTGTGCCAGAGCGTGGTTCTCCAGGTACGCACGGTCGCGCCAGTGCTGCAGCACGGCGCGCAGCATCCCTTGCAGCTGCTCCTGGTCTGGAATCGGCGCCGTGTTGGGTTCCTGCGACGTTGTCACAAGCGACCTCCTCGGTGGCCCAAGCCAAGGGCGGCCAGACGGCCATAGCAAGCCGGACCGATGCGCACTAGTCTCCCATCACTTCGTCGAGCAGACGCCGCTCTCCGGTGAGCGCGCGGATGTGGGTCACGTCCTGAGTCACCTCGATGGTGCCGCGATAGCTGCCATCGTCGTCCCGCAACGCCAAGTAGCGGATGTGCACAAACCGGTCTCCCATCTGGATCCAGAACTCTGCCACGTCGCGCTCACCCCGCCGAAAGGCATCGAGGAGACGGTTCACGATGTGGACACTCGCGGGCGGGTGGCAGTTCTGCACCTTGCGCCCGATGATGGCGGGCTCTCGCACAAAGACGCGCTCCTCCTCCCCCTGCGAGTAGTAGCGCACGGTATCGGTCTCATCCACGAAGGTGATGTCAACCGGCAATCGCCCCAGCATCAGCCTGATTTGCTCGGGCGCCAGCGCTCCCACATCCAGCGGAAGCTGCTCCCACGGAGGGGCTACGGCGGCATCCGATGTGCCTTGCTCGGCTGTCGTTTGTTGGGGCATGGGCGCCGCGTCCACATCGGGCGCCCACTCGGCCTTGGGCTCCACCAGCGCATAGCCGATGCTCTCGCTTTGCTCCGCGATGGCCTTCCACTCGGCGTCGCTCAGAAGTTTGAGCGCCGTCGGATAGAGCACCTGCTCCTCCTTGTCGAACATGGCGGCCATCTCATCGCGCAAGGGCCCGAACACGGCTCTTGCCTCGTCGGCATCCTGGCGAGCCGCCGCCGCGCTCAGGTCCTTGAGGCGATCGCGGATCAGATCGTGGATGCTCCACATCACCGAAGAAGGCCCCTTGACGCCGTGGCGCTCCAAGTAGGGGAACAGGACGTTCTCCTTGCGCAGGTAGACCTTCTGGACCCGCGAGAGCTGATCGGTGAAAGCGCGCACCCGTCCCCAAGCACTCTCGCTCGGAAGGTCGCCGATGGCATGCTCCAGCAATTCCAGCACTTCACCCAGGGCATAGTTCTCGTACTTGGCTGTGTGCACGGGATGGCCAGGCGGCACGACGTGACCGCTCTGATCCTCGAGCGCCTCTTCAAAGATGGACAGATGCACATCGCACAACTCGCGCACCGATTCAACGGGAAGCCCCTCGTCGATTAGCTCCTGCTCTAGCTCCGATACCTGCACAGCTGTGATGTCCCCGATCAGCCGCCTGAA
>CAYOBT010000166.1:1262-6066 GCA_964402205.1 uncultured Anaerolineales bacterium | reverse complement strand
GTCCACGACGCCAAAGAACGTCTGCTCGACGCGCTCGCGGTCCTCCGGATGCACCCGCTCGACCCACCAGGCAGCGGTCTGCGGCTCGTGGATGATGTCCGTCCACCCAAAGACGGACTCTCCGGCCCGATTCCAGGTCTGCCTATCGCTGACGATATCCCAGTCCCAGACCACATCGTTGGTGGCCTTGTGGACGAGCCGCAGTCGGTCCGAGGTCTCTCGCAACGCGACCTCGGCTTGCTCTCGCTCGGTGATATCGGTGACAAACCCGTCCAGGTAGATGGGCTCGCCGTGCTCATCACGGATGGCTCGCCCGCGCTCCCACACCCAGCGGGTCTCGCCGCTCTTGGTGGTGATGGCGTACTCGGCCTCAAAGGGACGGCCCTCCTCCAGCGCGCGATCCCAGCGACCCCAGAGTTCCTCAAGAACGGCAGGATCCACCAGATCGGCATAGCGCAGGCCATCCTCGCCGTTCAGCTCATCGGGGGCATAGCCAGTGATCTCCTGGCAGGCCTGGCTCATGTACACCAGCGGCATGTGGTGCCACCGCGGGCCATAGCGATACCGGTACGCAAACCCCGGCAGGTTGCTCAGCAAGGTGGCCCAGGTGCGCTCACGCTCGCGCAAGGCCTCCTCGGCCTGGACGCGCTCGGTGATATCCTGAAAGGCCCCCTGCACCTTGACGATCTCCCCCGTAGCGTCGCGCACCGGTTCGCCGAGAGTGCGCACCCAGACGCGCTCGCCATCGACGTTGATGATCTGCAGCTCCTCGTCGTAGGGGATGCCCTCGGTGGCGCAAGCCTGGAACACCTCGGCGATCCTGTCATGATACTCGGGCGCATAGAAATCGACGCCCTCTTCGACCGTAGGCGTAAAGTCGTCCGGCACGCCGTGGATGGCCTTCACCTCGTCGGACCAGGTGGACTCGTTGCGTTCCAGGTCCACGCTCCAGCCGCCCAGGCGCGAGAGGTCGCTGGCCATGCGTACCAGGCGCTGGCTTTCGCGTAGGGCCTCCTCCGCCTGGACGCGCTCGGTGATGTCGTGGGCGATGGACCCGATGGAGCGGACGTGCCCGTCGGCGTCGAACAGGGGATAGAGCGTGGTGATATAGTGCTGCCTGCCGGCCACCAGCTCAATGACGTCCTCAACGGTGAGCGGCGCTTCGGTCTCGAGCACCTTGGCGATGCGCTCTGCAAACGTCGCCGCCGTCTCGGGCGGCAGCATCTCGTGGAATGTCCTGCCGACGATCCCCCGCTCGGGCAGGCCATACAGTGCGCAGATGGCCGGGTTGACCCGCAGGTAACGGCCGTCAGCGTCCAACTCGCTGATCAGCAACGGGCTATGGTCGAGCACGGCCTGCAGCCGCTCCTGGCTCTTGCGCAGGGCTTCCTGAACGCGCATCCGGCGCGTGATGTCGCGGGCGATGCCCTCCAAGGCCACCAGCTCGCCATCCTCATCGAATACCGGCACGTTGCGCTGTTCCGTCCAGATGACCTCCCCGTCCTTGCGGATCCACCGGAGCAGCAGCGGCTCGTCCATCGCGATCGTGCCATTGGCCACGGCTGCCAGCAGGTGCCGATCCTCAGGATGCACCAGCTTGAAGCCCAGATCGGGATCGGCATAGTGGTCCTCGGGCGTATAGCCCGTCATCCTCGTCGCCGCGGGGCTGACGTACGCGAAACGGCGCTCGGGCTCTATCTGGATGCGGTAGATCAAGTCCTGAGCGTTCTCGGCCAAACGTCGGTAGCGCTCTTCGCTGTCGCGCAGGGCCCGCTCGGCGGCGCGTTCGGCCGTCTGATCGCGAAAGACCAGCACCACGCCCGTGACGTTGCCGTCGGCATCGTGGATGGGCGCCGCGCTATCGGCGATGGGGCGTTCGGTGCCATCGCGCGCGATGAGCAAGCTGTGGTTGGCCAGCCCGACCACTTGGCCCTCGCGCAGGGCCCGTTGGACGGGGCTCTGAGCCTCGGCGCGGGTGTTCTCGTTGACGATGGCGAATACGTGCTCCAAGGGCTCCCCTGCGGCGTCGTCCTGCAGCCAGCCCGTCAGCTCCTCAGCGACGGGGTTCATCATGCGCACGGCACCCTCGGCATCGGTGACGATGATAGCATCGCCGACGCTCATCAGCGTCATGCGGTAGCGCTCTTCGGTCTCGCGCTGCGCCGCCTGCGCGCGAACCACGGCTCGGTAGTGATCGGCCGTGCGTGCCTTCCAGAGGGCCACGCCGAGCGCGCCGATGGCCAAGACCGCCACTGCCCCCAGCGCGATGATCAAGCCCGCGCGCACGCGCCAAGCCATGAGGACCTCGGCCTCATCCATCTTGGCCACCAGATGGAGGGGCGTGCCTGGCACGGGCTGCACTGCCGCCATCACGTTCTCGCCACGATAGTCGCGGCCATAGACGATGCCCGTCTCGCCGAGCACGGCTTGGACGGCAGGCGATTCGGTACGCGTCATGGGGATGCGCAGCGCCAACGTGGTATTGTCTCGGAAACGCGCGTCGCTGAGGAACACCACCGCGTCGCCGTCCCGCCGCACCAACAGGCCCTCCGCAGTGTCGCTGGGCGACGGCCACTGCTGGATCAGAGGAAAGAGAAAATCGCGCGCGTCAGCCCGAAGCACCACCGCGGCGATGGGCTCGCCTTCGCTGCCGAGAAGCGGCACCACCAGGTCGGCGTGCGGCCGATAGGCGCTGCCGGCGTGTACCCCGGTCAGCTTGGGTTCAGCGTCGCCCAGGGCCTCTTCCAGCGTGGCTAGCGCCTCGGGCAGCAGCGTACACGGCTCGCCGCCCGCCACCAGCAAGGGCTCGCCCTCCAGGTCGGTGACCATGGCCGACGCATAGCCATAGTTGGCGGCCGTGCTGCGCAGACGCCCTTGGATGGCCGTTTCAAGCTCGGCGCTGGGATCGTTCAGCCACTGGATGACGGCGCTGGCGAAAAACGGGCTCTCCATGAGCACCGCGCCGTCGCTGAGCCGCTCGGATCGCCATTGCAGGAGCTGCTCCAGCTTGAGTTCGGCGACGCCGATGAGCTCGCGCTCGGCCTGGCCGCGCAGCTGGTTCAGGTGATCCTCGTACAGGCAGGTAGCCCCCGCCGCTACGACCAACGTGCCCACGACGAGCAGAGCCGCTAGCCAGCGCGGAAACCTGTCTGTCCCCATGCCCGAACCCCCTAGATGCGTGTGTCTCTGTCGGATACGTTGCTACTGCGCGTAGCTCTCTCGGGCCAACGTCTCGAACCATGGCTCCAGGCGCCGGTAGGCATCGGCGAACAGCTCGCGCAGCCGGCGGTAGATGGCGACGCGGGTGGGATCCGGCCGCTCGGCCTCGGATGCCGGCGCCAGCTCAGCCGCGATCCCGTAATCGGGCCAGACGCCGACCCCCACCCCGCCAGCGATGGCCGCTCCCAGGGACGTCGCCTCGGCCAGCAACGTCGGGCGCTGCAGCGGCAGGTCGAACACGTCGGCCAGGATGCCGCGCCAGACGGCCGAACGCGCCCCGCCCCCGATGACGCGCATACTCTCAAGCGCCGCGCCGGCCTCACGGAACGCCGCCAGGATCAGGCCCAGGTTCATGGCGACGCCCTCGAGGGTGGCGCGGGCTACCTCGGCGCGACCGTGGGCCATGGTGAGCCCCAGATAGGCCCCGCGCGCCCGCGGATTCCAGTGCGGGCTGCGCTCGCCCATCAGGTAGGGCAGATAGACCAGGCCGCGCGAGCCAGGCGGGACGTCGGCGGCCAGGGCGTCCAGCGCGGCGTGATGAGGGCCGCCGTCCTCGCCCTGCAGGAGCTTGACCAGCCAGTCGTACGAGCCGCCGGCGCATTGCATGGTGCCGGTGGGAAAGAGGTAATCGGGGTCGAGGTGGGCGAACGTGAACACCCGCTGCTGCGGATCCAGCACCGGCTCGCGCGAGACATAGGCGATCCACGAGGACGACCCGATGTAGGTGTAGGCGTTGCCCGGCCGCACCACGCCGGCCCCCGCCGTGGCGCAGGCACCGTCGCCGCCGCCGATGACCACGGGCGTGCCCGCCGCCAACCCCGTCGCCTGGGCGGTCTCGTCCGTGACGCTGCCGATGACCGTCGCTGAGGGCACCGCCTCGGGGAGCAGGCTTGGCGGTA
The DNA here is from genome assembly GCA_964402205.1 of uncultured Anaerolineales bacterium. Classification (GTDB taxonomy): domain Bacteria; phylum Chloroflexota; class Anaerolineae; order UBA1429; family UBA1429; genus DAIRUQ01. The sequence continues at coordinate 1,948 of CAYOBT010000166.1, read as the reverse complement.
GCTCGATGGCATCGAGGATCTCCTGCGACCAGTGGCGCTGGGCCAGGTCGAACAGGTTGGTGCCCGAGGCATCGGAATAGTCGGTGGCCATGGCGCCGGACAGTCGGAACGCGCAATAGTCCTTGGGCTGGAGCAGCTTGGCGGTCCGCGCCCAGAGCTCGGGCTGGTGCGCACGCAGCCACATGGCCTTGGCGGCGGTATAGCTGGCGCTGGGGCGATGGCCTGTCAGGGCATAGACGTGGTCGCGGCCGACGCGCTCGGTCAGGAGCAAAGCCTCGGCGTCGGCGCGGACGTCCGCCCAGATGATGGCGGAGCGCAGCGGCTGGCCGGCGGCGTTCACCGGCAGGCACGCCATCATCTGGCCCGAATAGCTCACCGAGGCAATGTCGGCCGGGTTCGCGCCGGAGGTGTCCAAGAGCCGTCGCGTGGCCTGGCAGACGGCGCGCCACCAGGCGTCGGGATCCTGCTCGGCCCAGCCAGGGCGGGGGTAGGCGGTGCCATAGGCCTCGAACGTCGAGGCGACGACGCGGCCGTCCTCGGCGAACAGGGAAGCCTTGACGCCGGTGGTGCCCAGGTCATGGGCGAGCAGAAAGGCAGCCATCTAGCCCCCTGTGGTGCGATAGGTTACTGGTCGGCTATCTTAACGCGGTCTTGTGCCTGGATCAAGCTGCTGATTGTAGCCAACC
>CAYOBT010000166.1:0-1162 GCA_964402205.1 uncultured Anaerolineales bacterium | reverse complement strand
GCGTTGCCCCTCCCCCGCGACAGACGCGGGATTCCCGGTAGGGGCGAATCCGTGCGCGGTCTGCCGCGCCGGTGTTCGCCCAATGGATGCCGTCCGCGGCACCGGGATAGATGCCATCCTCCGCGCGGCACGGGGTTCCCGATGGGCTGACACGGTTTGGATACCTTTTTGCTTGCGTCACGCTTCTGGGCGTAAGATGGAGGCCGGTCAGGCCTGTCCTGACTCCCCCATCTCCCTCTGTGCAAGCATGGAGTTGCGCGTGAGAGGAGGGGCAGGCTTGGCCGCTGACGCGGTTGCCTCTGGGCGCGCTTCTATGGTACGATGAGCTCGCGCGCCCCCCATTCCCGCGATCAGAGAGCGAGGCCGATGACCCATTGTACCTTCTGCCGGATTGTGGCAGGTTCCTCGCCTGCCTGGATCGTCCACGAGACCGAGACCACCCTCGCGTTCCTGGATGCCAACCCCGTCGCTGCGTATCACACGCTGGTCGTCCCCAAGGATCATCATGTCAGCCTGTTCGACGTCCCCGCCGACGTCCTGCGGGACGTCATGGCAACGGTCAAGCATATCGTGGATCTCTACCATGACGTGCTGGGCCTGGAGAACGTGCAGATCGTCAACAGCTCGGGCGTTCACGCGCAACAGGACGTGCCGCATTTCCACGTGCACATCGTGCCGAGGCATCGCGGCGACGGCCAGGACATCCGCTGGACCACGCACCCCGAGCTCCGCGCTCGCTTTGACGAGCTGCTGGTCCGCCTGCGCGACGGTGCGCCCAGCCATCCAAAGGAGGAGAACCCCTTGACCTGGCGCTATGCGATCTGCAACGAGCTGTTCGAGGGTTGGACGCTGGGCCGCGTGGCCCGCTTTTGCCGCGACCTCGGCTACGAGGGGCTCGAGCTGGCGCCCTATACCTTGGCCGAGCGCGTGGACGCCCTCGGCGCCGACGACCGGGCCGCCATTCGCCGCCAGATCGAGGATGAGGGGATGCGCGTGGTGGGCCTGCACTGGCTGCTGGCCCGCACCGAGGGCCTCCAGCTCAACGATGCCGATCCAGACACGCGCGAGCGGACGGTGCGCTATCTTCTCAGCGAGATCGATCTTTGCGCGGACCTTGGCGGCGATGTGCTGGTCCTAGGGTCCCCTGCCCAGCGCGCACCCG
>CAYOBT010000165.1:0-6095 GCA_964402205.1 uncultured Anaerolineales bacterium | reverse complement strand
TCGTGGTAGCGCAGATGCTCTACCTAGCGCGCGAAGACCCCGAGCAGGAGATCCATCTCTACATTCACTCGCCGGGCGGCAGCGTGTACGCCGGTCTTGCCATCTATGATACGATGCAGATGGTGCAGTGTCCCATCGAGACGATCGCGGTGGGCAGCACGGCCTCGATGGGAACGGTGCTGCTCGCGGCGGGGACGCCCGGTCGCCGCTTTGCCTTGCCTAATGCGACGATCCACATCCACCAACCTTTGGGTGGGGCCCAGGGACAGGCGTCGGATCTGCAGATCCAGGCTGAAGAGATTCTGCGGCTGAAGCGAAGACTGAACGACATTCTGGCCAGGCATACGGGCCAGCCGTTGGAGCGCATCGAGCGCGACACCGACCGAGACTTTTTCATGGATGCCGAGGCCGCTCGCGAATACGGTGTGGTAGACAAAGTGCTCACCCCAACCGAAAAGGGTGACAAAGAGGACTAGACATGACCGAAGAAGCTAGGGCGCCGCGCTGCTCGTTTTGCGGGCGGCCCGAGCACGCCGTGCGACGATTGATAGCTGGCCCCGATGGCGTGCACATTTGCGACAACTGCGTCCGGCTCTGCGAGCAGATCCTGGTGGCAGACCAAGGGCCAGAGCCCGAGGACGAGGCTCTGTATGTCCCACCGCCACGGGAGCTCTATGCGGCGTTGGACGAATACGTTGTGGGCCAAGACCGCGCCAAGAAGGTGCTTTCTGTCGCTGTCTACAATCATTACAAGCGCATCCGCGCCGGCATCGAGAACGACGACGATGTGGATGTGCAAAAGAGCAACATCCTGCTGATCGGGCCGACGGGTTGCGGCAAGACGCTCCTCGCACAGACGCTGGCCCGTGTGCTGGATGTGCCATTCTGCATCAGCGATGCAACCGCCCTAACCGAGGCCGGCTACGTCGGCGAGGACGTGGAGAACATCCTTCTACGCCTGATCCAGGCCGCGGATCTTGATCTCAAGCGGGCGTCGCGCGGCATCGTTTACATCGACGAGATCGACAAGATCGCGCGCAAGTCTGGCGGGAACTCGTCCATCACGCGGGATGTGTCGGGCGAGGGCGTCCAACAAGCACTGCTCAAGATCCTCGAGGGAACCGTCGCCAACGTGCCACCTCAAGGCGGGCGGAAGCATCCCCATCAGGAGTTCCTGCAGCTTGATACGACAAACATCCTGTTTATCTGCGGGGGAGCTTTCCAGGGCCTTGACGATATCGTGCGTCGGCGCAGTCGCGTCAAGGGTGAGCTCGGCTTTGCCGCGGCGGGGCGTGGACGCGACGAGCGCACGCCGTCCGAGTTGCTGCGCATGGTGAACTCGGAAGACTTGCTAAAGTATGGCCTGATCCCCGAGTTTGTGGGGCGTCTGCCCGTGGTGGTCAGCGTCGACGAGCTCGACGAGGATTCGCTGATGCGCATCCTTCAGGAACCCAAGAATGCCCTCGTCAGGCAATATGCCAAGCTGTTTGCCATAGACGGGGTAGAGCTAGAGTTCAGCGAAGGAGCCTTGAGGGCGGCCGCTGAGGAGGCCATTCGCTACAAGATGGGTGCGCGCGGCTTGCGGACGATCATCGAGGAGACCCTTCTCGACGTGATGTACGAGCTGCCCTCGCGGCCAGACGTCTCTCACTATGTCGTGACCGAGGACGCGGTGCGCAACCGTCGCAACGCGACGCCCAAGCCGGTGGACGCTGCTGCCTAACCAGGCGTGTCCGCCTTCTACATGCGACCGAATGGCGCCGAGGCATGCTGCCTCGGCGCCATTCGGCATCGTAGAGCGCCTCAAGGTTTGACACTCTCCCAACGATACCCTAGAATGCGACATCGGTCACCTCACGCGGCTCAGAGAGAGGTCGTATGCTGACGAGCGCCGAGATACGCGCCAAGTTCCTCGCCTATTTCGCTTCCCAAGACCACGCGGTTGTGCCCAGTGGCTCGCTAGTGCCTGGGAATGATCCAACGCTGCTGTTCACGAATGCTGGCATGGTGCAGTTCAAGGATGTCTTCCTTGGCTTGGAGGAGCGCGGCTATAGCAGGGCCACCTCATCTCAAAAGTGCATGCGAGTCAGTGGCAAGCACAATGACCTCGAGTCGGTGGGGCCTTCGCCGCGCCATCATACGTTCTTTGAGATGCTGGGGAACTTTTCCTTCGGCGACTATTTCAAGCGCGAGGCTATCGAGCTAGCCTGGACCTTTTTGGTCAAAGAGCTAGGTATGGACCCAGACCGACTCTGGCCCACAGTGTTCGAGGATGATGACGAGGCCTTTGCGCTATGGCAGACCATCGCAGGGGTCCCTGCCGAGCGCATCACACGCCTCGGCGCCAAGGAGAACTTCTGGTCAATGGGCGATACGGGTCCGTGTGGCCCCTCCTCGGAGATCATGTACGATCGCGGCCTAGCGGCGTGCACGTGCGGTCGACAGGATTGCAGCCCCGCGCACGAGTGTGGTCGCTGGCTAGAGTTCTGGAACCTGGTGTTCATGCAGTTCGATCGTAACGCAGAGGGCGAGATGACGCCGCTGCCGCGGCCGAGCATCGATACCGGGATGGGGCTCGAGCGAATCACCGCCATTCTGCAGGGCGCCGACAACAACTATGATACGGACCTGTTCGTCCCCATCATGGAGCGCACACGGGAGCTGCTTGGTCACGACGAGTCGACGATGCGCGAACAACTAGTGGCCTATCGCGTCATCGCGGACCACAGCCGCGCCATTGCCTTCTTGATCGCCGATGGCGTGCTCCCATCCAACGAGGGGCGGGGCTATGTGACGCGCATGATCCTGCGGCGGGCCGCGCGGTATGGGCGCCGGCTGGGTTTCCTGGAGCCCTTCCTGTCCGAGACGGTGGACACGGTGATCCAGACGATGGGCGATCACTATGGCGAGCTGCGCCAACGTGCGACCTTTGTTCGGGATGTTGTTCGGCAGGAGGAGGAGCGGTTCCTCTCGCAGCTCGAGGTGGGGCTGGCGCGTTTCGATGATGTGTTGGAAGAGGCCCGCGAGGCTGGGTCTAGTGTCGTGCCGGGCGAAGAGGCCTTTCGTCTCTATGACACGTATGGCTTCCCTCTGGAACTGACACGCGATGCCGCTGCAGAGGCAGGCTTCTCGGTTGACGAGCAAGGCTTCCGCGAGGCCATGGAGCGGCAGCGAGCGCGTGCACGTGCTGCGCAGCAGTTCGCGGGAGACGAGCGCGGCGAACTCTACCGCGAGCTCGCGCCGCCGCCGACCGATTTCGTTGGCTACCATCAGCTCAGATGCGAGGCGCGGGTGGTGGCCCTCGTGGCTGATGGGTCGTCCGTACCTCAGGTGCGCGAAGGGGACGAGATTGAAGTCGTTCTGGACCGCACGCCTTTCTATGGGGAGTCGGGCGGGCAGGTAGGCGACCACGGGACCCTGGTTGGCTCCAATGGACGCGTGGTAGTCGATTCTGCCGACCATCCAGTGGCCGGCCTTACCACGCATTTGGGCCAGGTGGTCGAGGGAAGCCTGGCCGTGGGCGACGTAGTTGAGACACGCGTCGATGATGAGCGTCGCGCGGCGACCGCTCGCCATCACACGGCCACGCATCTGCTCCATCGGGCCCTTCGTGAGGTACTGGGCGAACACGCGGCACAAGCTGGCTCGCTGGTGACACCGGATCGGCTGCGCTTTGACTTCAGCCATCTCTCTGCGATGACCCGCGATGAGATCGACGATGTAGAGCGCATTGTGAACCGCGAGATTCGTGCCAATCGCCCCGTGATGACACGCGAGATGGGCTTTCAGGAAGCGGTAGACGCGGGCGCGGTCGCGCTATTCGGGGAAAAGTATGGGGACCGGGTACGCATGGTGTCCGTCGAGGGGTTCAGCAAGGAGCTCTGCGGCGGCACGCATGTCTCTCGGTCTGGCGACATCGGGATGTTCTTGATCATCTCCGAGTCCAGCATCGGATCCGGCCTTAGGCGCATCGAAGCAGTCACGGGAGAAGCGGCAGAGGAGCTGATTCGCCAGCGCTTCCGTACGCTGGATGCCATGCGGGAAGAGCTAGGGAGCGCGCTTGGCAAAGAGGTGGAACGCCTGTCGGCGCTCCAGGAACAGCATCGGGAACTACAGCATCGCGTGCAAGAGCTCGAGCGCGCACTGGCTGCTCGGCGCGTGGATGCGATGGTTGAAGAGGCGCAGGATGTCGCAGGCGCTACCGTCCTGGCTGCAGTCGTGGATGCCGCCAACATCGATGCGCTACGCGAGATGGTCGATCGCTTTCGCGACAAGCTAGGTAGCGCCGTGGTGGCACTGGGTGCCGTGATCGGCGAGAAGCCGCTCTTGGTCGTGGGCATCACGGATGACCTGGTCGAGCGGGGCTTACACGCGGGCAATCTGGCAGGGACCGCGGCTCGCGCTATGGGCGGCGGTGGCGGCGGCCGACCCAACATGGCTCAGGCGGGTGGGCGAAACGTGGATGCGTTGGATAAGGCCATCGCTGGCATCCCCGAGCTGATAGCCCAGGCGCTTGGCTAGGCTTCTGCACACTACTGTCCCGCTGGTAAGCCACTATCGCCGCTGACATGCCACGTGCAGCAACGATCCGGGACGGGGGACTATGCGTTGGCTCAGGAGTTCAACGGCCGGCTCAAGTAAGACGGGTATCTACCATAGCCTATTGGTATTGGAGCGGCACCACGTGCGAGCGGCCGTGGTGGAGCTAGGCGACGGCGCCGCGCAGCTCCTCGGCGTAGCTACGGCTCCGGTGCACGACTTGGGCCCATCAGGCCAACCCGACGTCGATCGGCTGGCTGCCGGGTGCGAGCGTGCTCTCAGCGAGGCAGAGGAGATGACCCGCCGCGCTGTGGGACGCAAGGTGGTCGCCGACACTGCGAGCATCTCGCTGCCTGCGCCGCTGGCTAACGCTTTTTCAGTCTCGGCGGATCGACGCCGCAACGCGCGAGAGCGCATCAGTGAGCAAGAGCTGAACACTGTCGTCAAGCGGGCGCTGCGGCAGGCTCAGGATCGCCTCGATGCAGCGGGCCCCAAGATGGATCGCGATATCATCTGGGGCGGCCTTGCCGAGACGCTGGTGGATGGCAAGATCGTCCTCGACCCCGTCGGCCTGCACGGCAGCCTCCTCGAGGCCCAAGCCTGCTTTGCCACCGCCCCCCACGTCTGGGTCCGGGCCCTCGAAGTCGTCGCCGAGCGCCTCGAGCTCGACCTGTGCTGCATCGTGCCCGACGAGATAGCTCTATCCGCGGCCGTCCCTGATGCCCGCGCCCTCCTCGTCGTCCTGGGCGAAGAACACACCGTGGCTGCCGAGATCGTCCGCGGTCGTCCGCGCTGGGTGCTGACGGTCCCCTTTGGGGAGCAACACGTGCTCGGTGTCATCGCCAAGGGCGTCGACTTTGCGGAGCGTCAGGTGAACGCACTGATGCGCGTCTATCGTGCCCGGCACCTCAGGGCCGACGTAGAAGAGCGGGTCGCGCTAGCCTACTGGAAGGGTCTGCGGCAATGGATGGCTGCGCTCGCTCAGGCTGTCAAAGACACCTATCCCGCCGAGGGATACCCCCATCGCGTCTGGTTTGTGGACGCCACGCGACGGATGCCCGAGGCCGAGAACGCGCTCGCCCATCCCTTCTGGGAGCGCGCCCTACCCTTTGGGCGGTGCCCCGAAGTCAAGACGATCCTCGGCCCCGGAGGCGGTTCGGGCGCGATCGCCAACGTGCTGGACTGCACGGCCCAAGCCAGCGAAGAGGGCTTTCGGCTCACCCGTGCCTTGGCGCGCCACGCCGCTCGGATCTACCGAGACGACGAGAGCTCCGGCGGCGCCGCGAATCTGGATCGCCTGTTAGTGGAAGCCGTAAGGCCATCCGCGGCTTGGCGGTAGGCCGAGGCCAGCTCTATCCCTTTGCCCGGGTGAATCCGCACCTCGTCCGCGAATCCGGGCCTTGCCCAAGAAAAGAGGGGGCGCGTGAACGACGATAGCAAGCGGCGCGATCGCCGCCACAGAATCGAAGTCATCTACCTGAGGGGGGCCGGTCTCGGCGCCAAGGCGCAGCCCGCCGACCGCATCGAGACCATCCGCGAGCTCCTGGCTAGCGCCA
>CAYOBT010000164.1:0-6114 GCA_964402205.1 uncultured Anaerolineales bacterium | reverse complement strand
CCACCGGCCTCCCCCGCCACTCGATCCGCCGGCATGGGCCTATGACATGTACGCGCACCAGAACATGCCAGATCCTCCCATCGGCGACTGGCATCGCATCTTTGCCGAGTCGTCTGGGCCTCACCGCGCTGACCCCATCTATGCCCAACTGGACCCTCGCGCGCTTCAGATGGCACGAGCCGCTTACTATGGGCAGATCACGCACATCGATCACCAGATCAATCGGCTCCTCGAGTCGCTCCCAGAGAATGGCGCAGGCGACAACACGTACATCTGCTTCACGGCGGACCACGGTGAGATGCTGGGGGACCACCATTTGTTCCGCAAAGCGTACCCTTACGAAGGATCGGCGCGCGTGCCCCTCCTGCTAGCAGGCCCGAGCGACTCGCGCATCGTGCCCAATAGTGTCAGCCAGCAAGTGGTCGAGCTGCGTGACATCATGCCCACGCTTCTGACGGCCGCGGGGCTTTCCGTACCGAGCACGGTAGAGGGGAAGAGTGTGCTCCCGCTAGCCAGGGGCGAAGCTGCCGCCTTGCGGCCCTATCTGCACGGCGAGCACACCGCCATCGACCAATCCATGCAGTGGCTGACCGATGGACACATCAAGTATGTCTGGTTCAGCGGGAGTGGTCAGGAACAGCTCTTTGATCTGGTATCGGATCCGCAAGAGACGACCAATCTCGCAACTCGAGCAGACATGCAGGGGCAGCTCGAGCGCTGGCGGCGGATCCTGATGTCCGAGCTTGCCGGGCGTGAAGAGGGATTCACAGACGGAGAGAGGCTGATCACGGGCAGGCCCGTCGATCCATGCCTGTCACATATCCGAGCCTGAGGCTAGGCGTTCACTCGCGTGCAAACAGCGTGCCCAGCGCCTGCGGAGGAGACGACCGAAGCAGGCGCCGCGCTGGGCTCTGGACGCGCGTCGGCAGCGAGTTCAGGAGGCGCTCCAGCCAGCCGCTCCCCACCAACGCTAGGGTCGCGATCATGAGCAACCAAGGGGCCATGTTTAGCAACGTCACCGGAGCACCGGGCACCGTTCGTTGCAGGTAGGTCACCATCGCCTTGAGGGCCCCGAACAAGTAGGCTCCAAGCGCGATTCGTGCAGGGTGCCAGCCGCCAAAGATGACGATGGCCAAGGCGATCCAGCCCATCCCGCGCGTGTGGCCCTCTGCCCAGCCAAGCTGGATCGCCAGGGAATACATGCTACCAGCGCATCCCACCAACGCCCCGCCTAACGCTGTGTAGACTACCCGCAGCCTACGCACGTGGACCCCTCGCACATAGGCCGACACCGGACGCTCGCCGGTGCCCCGCAGCCGCAATCCCGCCTGCGTGCGATACAGCCACCACCATGTAACAACTACCAGTAGCACGCTGCCATAGACGACCGCATTGTGTCGGAACAGAATCGGGCCCAGAATGGGAATACGCTCCAGCAGCGGTAGCGGCCAGTGGGGGACCGAAGCGCCTCGAATCCGCGTGTACGACTGACCCACAAAGGCGCTTAGGCTGTCTCCCAACAGCGTGAGCACGAACCCGATGGCGATCTGGTCCTGGCGCAGCACGATGCTGCCAAAAGCTACGATGAGGGCCATCGTCGCACCCACCCCGGCCCCGGCGGCGAACGCCAGCGTCACGCTCCCCGTGTGGTAACCTACGATGAACGAGATGGCTCCCGCAAGCAACATCGTACCGTCGAGCGATAGGTTCACCACGCCGGACCGCTCGGTCAGCATCTCGCCCAGCGCTGCCGTCAGCAAAGGAGACGACGTCGCCACCACAGAAGCCAGCATGCTCAGGATCATCTCGCCGCTCATGGCGCTGCCTCACCCTGTCCCAACGTGGGCCCTGGCTTCGTTGACGCGGCCGTGGCGGAGGCCTCCACGGCGCCTCTTGTCTCCAGACGGGCGCGCAGGCCCCCCGTCAGCAACGCAAACAACACGAGCAATCCTTGGAGCACGCCTCCGAGCGAATCGTCGAGCTGCATCACCAGGTTCAGGCGCTGGCTCCCGGTGATGATGGCCGCGAAAAAGAAGGCGATGAAAGGTAGCCATACGATGCGCAGCGAAGAGAGCATCACCACCAAAAGGGCCAGGAATCCAATGCCGCCCGAGATCAAGGGGCGAAGGCTCTGATAGGTGCCCAGGGCTCGCATGGCGCCAGCGGCTCCCCCCAGAGCGCCGCACGCCGCCATGGCCAGCACGGTTTCGCGCTCCACTCTCACGCCGAGGATGTGCGCAGAGGCACGGCTGTGCCCCATAGCTCTCAAGCGGAGTCCCCATCGCGTGCCTCGTAACGCCACCCAGGCTGCCGCGAATCCCAAGATGGCCACGCCTAGCGCCACCCAGCTCAGCCGCAGGCCAGCTATGGTGGGGATCACGGCGTGGGCACCAAAGATGGGCGTACTATGGACACTCCCCCCCTCGGGTGGCTGCCACGGACCCGATACCAGCCACGTCGTCAGGTTCACCGCCAGGAAATTGAGCGCCGTTCCAGAAAAGATCTCGTTCACGTTGGCCGCATTGCGCAACCAAGCCGCCACCATGGCCCAAAGAGCGCCCCCAACCACGGCTGCCACGATCTCAAGCGGGACCTGCACGATCGCCGGCAGCCGGACATGTAACGCGATGGCGGTCGCCCAGATAGCGCCCATCGCCATCTGACCCTCGATACCGATGTTCCACAGACCGGCGGTGAAGGTCAGCAAGAGCCCGCTGGCGGAAAGGAGCAGCGGGACCCAGAAAGCCGTGACGTCGGCCACCTTGGCATAGCTCGCAAACGCTCCCTGCAAAATCTGCCCATAGGCCTCCAGAGGCGGAGCACCCACAGCCATCAGCAGTAGCATCCCGCAGAGCAAAGCCAACACAACGGGGGTCAGCCACAAAATCACGTGCCGCCATCGCGCTGCGGTCACTGGTTTACCTCCGCAATCAGATGGCCTAGGTTCTCTACGGTTACGCTGCCCGCATCGTGCGGTTGCGATGCGCGCCCTGCGGCCAGCACCACGATCCGGTCGCTACGCTCCATGATCTCGTCCAGATCCGCGCTCGTGAAGACGATGGCCGTCCCCTCCTCGCGGCGTTCCAGCAGAGCCCGCCACACCCATGCCGACGAGGCGACGTCCAGGCCACGCGTCGGATGCTCCAGCAGCAGCACTTTCAAACCACGTGGCAGTAACGCCAGGGCCAACCTCTGCTGGTTACCACCCGACAAGGCCTCGACGGGCGTATCCGGCTCTCCCTGGATGGCGAACGCTGCGATGCTCTGTTTGGCCGCAGCCTTGGCGCGATCCCAGTCCAGCCAGGGCGACCCGTGACCATTGACCAGCGCCACATGCTCCGCAATCGTGAGACCGGCGACCAGCCCCTCCTCCAGCCTGCCCGCTGGCAGGTAAGCGATGCCTTGCCTGAGCAGCGCATGATAGCCGGCCCCCACCACCGATTGGCCATCCACGGTGATGGAACCCGAAAGGGGCTCTAGTAGGCCCGCGCAAGCGCGCAAGAGCTCGCTCTGCCCGCTACCCTCGAGTCCCGCCAGCCCAACCACCTCACCCGCGTGAACCTCAAAGCAGACATTGGCTAGGCAGAGCCTATGCGAACGCACGCTGATATTCTGCAGCTCAAGCGTCACGTCCCCCACACGAGGCGCCTTGCGGCCAGAAGGTGGCAGAGGAGCACCAAACATGAGCTCCACGAGCCTAGCCGTCTCCGTGGGCATGTCGGCCGCACCCACCAGTTGACCTCTCCGAAGCACATAGGCATGGTCGCAGAGTGATACCACTTCTTCGAGCTTGTGCGACACAAACACGACAGTGAGCCCATCCTCATGCGCCAAGCGCTTGAGGATGCGAAACAGGTGAGCCTTCTGCTCCGCCGAGATGCCCGTCGTAGGCTCGTCCAGAATGAGCAGCTCCACACCGAGCGCCAGCAGACGCACGATCTCCAGCTCTTGGCGCTCGCCGATGGTCAGACGATCCACGTGCGCATCGGGATCGACGTCAAAGCCCAGGACGTCGGCTTGATCCAGCAATCGCTGACGAAGACGCGGCCGATCCAGAACCCATCTGCCGGGATAGCCCAGGGAAAAGTTCTCTAGAACCTGCAGAGGTGGAAAGTCGAGGGGATCTTGATGCAGCATGCCGATGCCCAGTCGCATGGCCTGCTCCGGTGTGTCGAGCAAACGAGGAGTGCCATTGACCACGATGCGTCCGCTGGTCGGCTGAAGAAAGCCCGATAGCACTTTCATCAGCGTAGACTTGCCGGCTCCATTCTCGCCGAGCAACCCGTAGATGCGACCGGGCTCTAGGGTCAAGGAGATGTCATCGTTCGCTCGCAGCGTACCGAACACCTTGACGATCTGCTGCAGCTCGACGCGCATACTCCGCCACACTCCAGATTGAAAGCGTGCAGGGGACAGCGAGCGGTCGCCATCCCCTGCACCGCACTCAGGCTATCGGCTCGTTCCAATCATGCCTTCGAGGAGCTGCTCCAGGTACCAGATCTGCTCTGGAGAGGCGACCTCGCCATCAGGCAGGAATGCAGTACCATCCTGGTAGTTCAGTGGCCCAGTCCACAGCTCGATGCTGCCATCGCCCAAGCCAGCCACGAACTCTTCCAGCGTGGCCTTCTCGTCCTCGCCAAGTCCGTCGCCATACTGGAAGCCTACAGCCGTAGTCTCGGGGTTGTTGAGGTCGTCCCAATCGGGGGGATTCCAGTCCCAACTCGGCTCCCAGGTGCCGTCCATCACCGACTCGACAATCTCTACATAGGCCGGCCCCCAGTGAAAGTAGGGCACACCCAGGCAGATCTCAGGTGCCTGCGCGCATGCCCCTTCATAGTCGTAGGGGATGGCCCAGACCGGCTCGCCTGCCTCCGCTCGCTGGCCGGCCACCACTATCGCCTCCGTCGTGTCGATGCCCGAGATGACCACGTCAGCGCCGGCATCAAAGAACTGGTTCGTCACCTCGGTGGGATCGAGGGTGACACCAGGGATATTGAACCAGTAGCCAATCCAGTTCACGGTGAAGGTGAGGTCATCGGGATCGAGGCCACGATAGTGCTCGTAGGCATAGCGAGCGCCCAGATAGGCCGCCGAAGCCAAACGCAACGTCTCGTGGTTGATCAGGGGACCAAGGTAGGCAATGCTGCCCGTCTCAGTCTTGAGCGCGGCAGCCGCTCCAGCCACGGCCTTCATCGGGACCATCTGTCCCATCAGGTTCCCGAGGTTGTCGGGCGCCTCGCCCGTGCGCACGTCGTCCCCGGACACGTTGATGAAGGTGATGTCGGGGAACTTGGCGGCGACAAGCGTGGTATCTTCCTCAAAGGCATCGGACGTGGTGAAGATCAGCTCTGCTCCCTGATCCACCATTTCACTCACCACCTGCTCCAGCGTCGTCTCGGGTCGATCGGCGCTGTTCAGGCTTTCGAGAAAGATCATGCGGGTACCGGGTACCTGCTCTTCCACGTACTGGCCTGCGGTATAGTGCGCTTCGCTCCAACCGTGGTCGTTCTCGGGCCCAACCAGGACCAGCCCAAAGACGAACTCATCGTCGCCGGCCTCTTCCGAAGGCGACGCTTGGCACGCCGTCAACGCCAATGTTGCCACTAGGATCAAGGCCAGCAGCATCCCCAGCTTTTTCATCGTGTCGTGCTCCTCCATGTCAAGACTGTCGGACCCAACACCATGACAGTGCCAAGGCAAGCATCGTGCTCTGCCACCCGAGGACGGTGCGCGAGGCCCTCTCCCCCAGCGACGTGTCGCCTAGCCAGCCACTGCGAACCGGAAACGCAAACGCACCCCGACTGCTGATCTACGGCCGAGGCCGATGGCCTGGATTGGGGACGACATCGCGAGAGAAGATGCGCAGCAGGGCCATGCTTCGGGGAGCCTCGGAGCGGGGGTGCCCGCTCGCCGCGCGCATCCCCGAGCTCATGGCCGACCTGCTTGTCGGCTATCTCCTCGGGTAGAGCGACGCTGCTCGCTGGGCATCATGTCGTTTGCAGCGCTCGTCACGCTGCAGCGCTATTGTAGACCAAACCTCCCGGATGCGCAATCGCGGCAATCACACGCTAGCCCTCTGTGGCATACACGTGGTAAGCCCGGCTGAAGCTAATG
>CAYOBT010000163.1:0-6149 GCA_964402205.1 uncultured Anaerolineales bacterium | reverse complement strand
TTGGCGGCGACTATGTCGGTGGCCAGCTTCGAGGGCCAGGCGGGGCCATCTTTGTGGTGGGTATGCCCATGTGGGGTGCCTTTAACCAGATCGTGGTCTACTATAACCTGGACATGATGGAGGACGCTGGCGTCCCGACGATCGACATGGGCGATGGCGTCGTGCGCGTCGAGCCCGAGAACTATGCCGCGTGGCTTGACCAGATGGACAAGCTGCTCAGCGCGGGCTATGTCCCGTTTGACTTTGGCGGCTGGGGCAACCGCACGCACCCGATCCGTCTCTACACCCAGAACCTGGCGGAAGAGCTGCTCTTTGAGACCATCGACCATCCCATCGACGACATGGACATCGGCCAGCCGGATGGCAACGTCGGGCTGAAGGAGGCGGCCTGGGCGACGCGCAAGGGCATGTTCACGCCTGCCACCCACGACGCCTTCCGCGAATGTCTGCGGCTGATCAAGGAGCAGACCCAGTACTGGCCGGAGGACTGGCTGAGCCCGCGCGATGAGGCGGCCGGTAACCCGTGGATTCAGGAGCAGATCGCGTCCGAGTGGAACCACGGCCCCTGGCGCGTGGAGACGCTTCGAGCCGACCCGGACATGACGTTCGAGTTCGGCACGTTTGCTCTGCCTCCCATGACCCAGGAAAGCACCCCGCTTGGCACCGGTGCGCAAGTACGCGCTCTGGGCGGCAGCTCGGGCGCCTTCCTGCGCCTGGACCTGCCGTGGATGATCCCGGCAACGACGGCCAACTCGGGCAAGCTGGATCTCGTGCTCGATTTCTTGCACTTTATGACGTGCAAGGAGAGCACCACGTTCTGGAACGAGAATGCCAGCCCCAAGGGCTGGAATCCGACCGAGCAGACGTTCGAGGAAGCCTTCCCCGATCCTGTCTACCGACGGCAGCTCTGGGGTCACTATGTGCCCAACCCGCACGGGAAGGACGGCAAGGACCTCATCTGGAGTCAGTTCACAGAGCAGGGCTTCCAGGTGTGCGAGCTCTACTTTGCCGAGCAGATTGACCTCGACGAGTGCATCCGTCAGCTCGAGGACGTCTGGCAGGCCAACGTAGAGGCGCAGATCCTGGAGAATCCCGAGTGGAACGCGGACGAGTGGTAGGCCTCAGCCGAGGCAAGATGCGCGGTGCGTGAGCGCCGCTCATAGCAAGAGACGGCCTTTGCCGCCGCGTGGAACTGACCGCGCGGTTGGCAAGGGCCGTCCCATGGAGAGGACTAATGCTGACGGATCTCACGGGCAAGCGGGTTCTGACGTTCAACTCGGTTGTACGCGTCAACCAGATCGAGGTGACCCGCGATCGCAACGAGGGCGTAGATGAGGCCACTATTCACACTCCCGAGGCGGTAGAGGCGTTGCGGGACGCTTTCCGCGAGGGCTGGCCTGGCGCTTCGATGACCTGGGCGGTAAGCTGGCGTGCGCTGCACGATACGCGTCCACAATACCGGGCCATTCGCGACCTACTCTGCGGCTATTGTGAGCAGGAGGGCGACGACGTTACCTTTATCCCCGGTGGCTATTTTGCGCCCATGTACAACCTGCGTGACCAGATCAACCGGGATCTGCACGATGGCCTAGCTCGTGTC
The DNA here is from genome assembly GCA_964402205.1 of uncultured Anaerolineales bacterium. GTDB lineage: Bacteria > Chloroflexota > Anaerolineae > UBA1429 > UBA1429 > DAIRUQ01. The sequence continues at coordinate 4,549 of CAYOBT010000163.1, read as the reverse complement.
AGCGAGATGATCGGCAGTGGCTATCGCCCAAAGAGTGTGGTGGCCGGGTTCCTCCCCGCAGACAGCTTGGCATACCTAGCGGAGCACGAGGGCATCCATGTGTGCCAGGGCAGCATCTGGAGCCAGTTCGCCATCGACAATGGAGACGGCGACGGATCTATATGCTACCCTTACTATCCCTCGACTGAGCATTTCTGCAAGCCGGCCCAGGGGCCTGATGACCAGATCGACTGCGTGAACCTCGATGGCTGGACGGTGGATTTCCTCGCCGCGCGTCACGCCGGGACGGGTCCAGGCTACAACAGTCGGATGGGGGTTGGTCCCATCGAGACCATCGGCGGGCATGGCCCCGAGAAGGGGCTCGAGCAGATGCTAGCTACCACGACGGTTCACTTTGATGAGGGGCTCGCCCGCAACGAGTTTGCCTGGGTGACGAACTGCTGGGAGATATCACTGGTGTCGTCGCTGGATCACCTCGAGGTGCTTTCGGCCTGGCTGCGATCTATTCGGGAACGTTGGCCGGATGCCATCTGCTGCAACCTAGGCGACTTGGGCGAGGCTTGGCGCCGACGATACCGAGGGAATGAAGCGGTCGACTATCGCTTTGCTCAACGGGGAACGGGCCTTGGCGGCTCTGATGCCCGGCTGGAGATACGTTGGTTCATGAACCAACACTTCCGCCTGGCTCTGCTCCGAGACTGGCAGGCAAGGGAGCCGTGGCGGGTTATCGATCTCACGCGCTATACGTTGCCAGCTTCTGAACCCGAGGGGATGGGGCGCAACTGGAGCCTGCTTGGCGACATCAACCAGAAGGGCACGCGACCGCAGGATCGGCCTCGTCGCCTTGACCAGCTCGCGCCAGAGCTGCAGAGCGTGATCTACGAGCGCTATCCTGAGCTGGAGGCATGGCGCTAGGGACGACACTTGCGCGGGGGATGCGACCCAAAGGGGAGTCAGTGAGAGGCCTGATGGTTGCGGCATGATCAGCTACGCGCTTCACCGGCTGTGGGATGACAAGCGTCTGAGCGTTGCCATGCTCCTAGGGTTAGCGACCGCAATCGCCGTCGCTAGCGCGGTGCCGATCTATGCCGACGCATCATCGCTCCGTGCGCTGCAGGAGCGGCTAACGGGCGCCGAGGGCGAGTCGGCTGCGGCGCGGCCACCCTTCGCGTTCATGTTCTCCTACCTAGGCGCAGTTGACGGCTATCTCGACGCGGAGCGGCTGGATGGCGTCAACGCCTACCTCACCGGAGCTGCGCCATCGACGCTCCAATTGCCCCTGGTCGCAAGCGTTCGCTACGTCAAGACGCCCCAGTTCACGCTCTTTCCCGCGGGCGAGGACCGCTATGAGAGCGCTCGACGCCCCCTGGCTTGGACCCACCTCGCGTACGTAACCGACCTCCAGCCTCGTGTGGATGTGGTAGAGGGGGCCTGGCCACGCGAGACAGGTCCAGACGCTCAGGAGGTGGAGGTCCTCATCAGCGAGGCTATGGCTGGAGAGACCGGCTTGGGTCCGGGCGAGTCGTTGGTTGCGTACAGGGCCGCCGAGGCCTCGGCCACAGCAGGTGAGCGTGTGCAGGTTGCCGTCCGCGTTGCGGGGGTGTGGAAAGCGGAGGACGCTAACGATCCCTACTGGTTCGCGAACCCGGAGGATCTCGGTGACCTTCTGATCATGCCAGAGGCGTCTTTCCGGCAGGTGGTGGCTCCTGCCATGACGGACGAGGTCAACCTGGCCATCTGGTATTGGGTCGCGACCCATGATTGGGTGCGATCCGATGACGTGCAGCCGACGTTGCAGCGTCTGACGCGCGTCGTGAGTCGCGCCTCGGCGTTTCTCCCTGGCATCTCGCTGTCGCTTTCTCCCGCCGATGCCCTTCGCGACTATCGCGCGTCGGCCTACCGTTTGATGCTCGTGCTCGCTGTGTTCGCAGTGCCGATTCTGGCGCTCGTTGCCAACTTCTTGGGGATGATCTCCGGGATGGCGGTGCGCTCCCGTCGTCGCGAAACAGCTGTGCTGCGGAGCCGCGGAGCCAGCGGGCGCCAAGTGCTGCTTGTGCATACGGTAGAAGGGCTTTTGCTACTTCTGCCGGCTCTTCCGCTCGGGCTGGGTGCCGGCTTGCTTCTGGCGCGGCTCATCGGGGATACGACGTCCTTCCTTCAGCTAGGGACGGCACGCCATCTCGATGTGGCGCTGACTTCCAGTGCCTGGTGGATTGCTTTGGGCGCTGCCGCACTTGGCCTCTTGGCTCGTGTGGTTCCGGCCTGGGGGGCCTCGCGCCACACGCTGATCACCTACCAGAGTCAGCGGACGCGCGATCTGGGGGCCTTGGGGCTCTGGCAGATCGACGTCGTCTTGCTGCTTGGGGCTGGCTATGCTTACTATGTGCTGGAGCAGCGAGCTGATGCGCTCGATCCATCGGTGGTCGTGGAGCCTTTGAGGGATCCTCTCCTCTTTGCGGCACCCGCCCTCGCGCTATTGGCCCTGGCCCTCGTCTCGGCGAGGCTTTTCCCGCTCTTGGTGCGGGCCGTCGAGGCTGTCTACCGCATCGTGAGCCGTGGGGTGGTGGGGGCCATCGGTCTGGCAGAGCTGGCGCGCCAGCCTCGGGCTCATATCAGCTCGTTGCTGATGGTCATCCTCACCACGAGCTTTGCGACCTACTTTGCCTCTGTAGCGCTGACCCTCGATCGTGGCGTGTGGGACCGCTCGCTCTATCGGACCGGAGGGAGCTTCCGCCTGGTGGAGACGGGTGTGGCCTCGAGCAGCGAAGCGTCGACAAACGATCTGGGAGGGGCCAGCGGAACGCTCTTGTCAGAAGGGCACTGGCTGTTGACGCCTCCTGAGCAGCACTTGGAGATAGCGGGTATCACCGCTGCCACGCGGGTGGGCACGTATCCTGTTGCCGTTCGCGTGGCCGGGAGGAACGTCCAGGCCACGCTCTATGGCATCGACCGCCTGAGCTTCCCAGAGGTGGCGTTCTTTCGCGAGGACTTTGCATCTAGGTCACTCGGGGCTCTCATGAACGCGCTCGCCTCGACGCCAGATGGCATCCTCGTGGGCGAGCGCTATGCTCGCGTCAACCAGGCTAGCGTCGGCGATACGGTCCGGGTGTCTTTTGGCGCCTATGGCGAGCGCACCGAGCTGATGTTCACCGTCGTCGGCACGCTTACGCGCTTTCCGACGTTCTACCAAGATGACGATGATGCAGGCTTTCTGTTGGTGACCGACCTGGACGCTATCTTTCGCCAGATCGGTTTCGCCGTGCCGTACGACGTGTGGGTCCAGACCGAGCCGGGCGTCACTGGCGAGGCTCTTGAGGATCGTCTGCATCGACGGAGGATCCCCGTTACAAGCATCCAGGACGGCTCTGAGCTCGCGGTGAAGGAGCGGCGCCGTCCCGAGTGGGGCGGTTTCGTGGGGATCCTGTCCGCTGGGTTCGCATCGGCGGCTGGCCTGACGATGCTGGCCTTTGTGCTCGATGCTCTGGCGGGCTTGAGGCTACGGTTTGTCGAGTTTGGGGTTCTCAGGGCCATCGGGCTTTCCATGAGCCAGATGGCAAGGGTTGTGTTGATTCGCCAGATGCTCGTGGCGCTCTATGGCACGAGTCTCGGAACCGCCATCGGCATCGGTGTCAGCCATCTTTATGTGCCCCACTTGGCTATTGGGGGATCTTTTGGAGGAAGCGTGCCCCCCATCCTCGTGCGTATCGCCTGGGGCGATATCTCGGCTGTGTATGTGGCTCTGCTGATCGCGCTGGGTGCCATCACGCTCTTTACGGTGTTGGCGTTGCGACGTGCCCGCTTCTTTGAGGCCATCAAGCTGGGGCAGACGACCTAGAGGCTGGCCGCAGTCTTGCTGCTGGCCCAGTGCCATGTGTCCGTCCTCCTCTCTCCTCTGCTACGCCAAGGAGATCATCGCTTCGAAGTGCTGGGTTGACACCAAACCACCAGATCGTATCATGTAATGCAAAGCATAGATGGAGGTGCTCACAGGCCCGGATGCCTGGAGCACACAGGGGAAGCCGGTTCGAGTCCGGCGCTGTCCCGCAACTGTAACAGCGGCGATCTCTCGCCCGCTGGAGCCAGATTACCTGCCTCCATCGCAATACGCTCAAGGCCTTCGCGGAAAGGGGGTGGCGTATGAAGGGTCTCTCGGCCTGCCGAGCCCTTCCCCTACCGTCGTGAGGGGGAAGGGCTTTTTCTGTGGGCAGCCTTTCTCCTGCGACAGGGACGGGCATAGGTTTGCATCACGATCCTCAGTCTTTGCGAGAGAATGACAGGCACAAGGAGACACCGACGTGAGATCGAAGACAGCTCTATGGCGTACGCTCTTGGCCGTTGCGATCAGTTTGGGGCTCTTGGCGTTTGCCGACGCGGATAGCCTCGCCATGACGTGGACGCCGTCAGGCCAGGATCCGGTCGGAGCGGCGAACGCACAAGATGGCAAGACGGCCTACATCGTGGTTCGATTCGGGGAGCACGATGTCATCATACGATCGGTAGCGTTCACGGAGACGATAACCGTACTCGATGCTCTCGAGGCGACCGGCTT
>CAYOBT010000162.1:0-6151 GCA_964402205.1 uncultured Anaerolineales bacterium | reverse complement strand
CATCCGCGTGGCCCCCGAGATATCCACCAGCCCCTCGGTGGACACAACCCCAGGCATCTCCGCGATGACGGCAGGCGGCCCTACCAAGGTAACCGTATCTGGCTCGATGCGGACGTTGCTCACAAAGTAGCCTCGCGCCGGCGTGCCTTCCGTTCGGCTCCTCACGGCCACCTCGCGGTAGTTGAAGCGCCGCGCGATGTCATAGCTGACGTCGACAGTATCGGGGAGCACGTTGACGCCTTCCACCGCTCTACCATCGGGACCAACGGCGACCAGGTCCACCTCTACAACCGCTGGCTCACGGGCCTCTGCCAAGGAGACCCTCGCCACGACGTCCACGACCTGCTCGACGCGCGACTCGGCCCCCTGAAGCTCGACAGTAGCCGGGCTGATGCTCGCGACCTCTGCCGAGTAGCCCAAGGGAAGCGCATCGACATCCAGCAGCTCAGCCGTGACGGTTATGGTACGCTGCACAAGGGGCTCCAGCTCCACATAGAGCGTATCTGGCCTTGCCCCCATGACATCCACCGTATCGTCGACACACGTCACTTTGACCGGTACGCGATGGATCCCAGGCCCCAATCCTCCAAGATCGGCAGTAGCCCGAAAGCTTGCGGCGCTCAGGCGATCCCAGCTCGACGTGAATGCACGAATCTCCACTTCCGTGGTTTTGGTGGGATTGTTGGTTACGGCAAGGCCCTTTTCGAGATTGAGCGCCTGGATCGGCACCGGCGTGCCAAACACATCCTCTAAGGGTGGATCGACCTCGTAGATAGCATTCACCCACACGACCACACCCAGCACCAGAGCCAGTATCACCGACCCGAGCTGCTGGGCAAAGCCGCCGACCCGCCGTGCTCGCTTTGCCACGACTACTCTAGCCTCGCTTTCGCATGGCCATCGGAGCCCCGTTTCTCGGCATCGTCGGTCTTGCGCCGGCGAGGCTTGCGCCCGCCCTTGGTCGTGAGCAATGCTCGCATCAGCGTGACCAGACGCCGCTCGTCCAGATGACGCACCATACGTCCGCCACGAGCCATGGAGATCACACCGGTCTCCTCAGAGACGACAATCGAAAGCGCATCGGTCTGCTCGGTGATACCGACCGCGGCGCGATGCCGCGTGCCTAGATGGGCATCGGACACGATGGTCTCAGCGAGAGGCAACACGCAGGCAGCGCTCACGATGCGACCACCGCGAACAATCACCGCACCGTCGTGCAAAGCGGTGCTCGGAAAGAAGATCGTCTGCAGCAACTCGCTCGAGACGTCAGCGTCGATCTCTACGCCTGTCTCCACATGCTCTTGAAGTCCCGTCTCACGCTCGATGACAATGAGCGCCCCGTGCCTCCGTTCGGCCAGGCGCACGCAACCTGCGGCTATCTCGCCGATGGCTCGCTCCAGCGTTGCCTGCTCGCCCTGCCCCCAGGCCATCGCGCCCGCCCGGCCAAGCCGATCAAGTGCGCGCCGCAGCTCGGGCTGAAGGACCACAGCCACAACGACGGCAAGCACCTGACCGCCGTTCCGCAGCAGCCAGTTGAAGGCGGTGAAACCAGCCACGCTGCCAATGAGCGCCACGGCCAGTGCCACCAGCATGGCGCCACGCAACAGCTGCACCGCCTGCGTCCCACGCACGAGGAGCAGAACGCCATAGATGACGCCCGATACCAGGGCGATATCGATGACGCTACGCAGATCCAGTTTCGACAGAACCCAAAGGATCTCTGACACAGTCGCCTATTCCTGAAGCAGCCTCACCAGGACAGCCTTTTGCGCATGCAGACGATTCTCGGCCTGGTCCCACAGCCAGCTATGCTCGCCATCTGCTACGTCGTCGGTGATCTCCTGGCCACGATGCGCCGGCAGACAATGCATGACCCCCACGCTGGGCGACGCATGTGCGAGCAACTCGGCGTTCACCTGGTACGCGGGAAAGACCTTGGCACGGGCAGCAGCCTCGGATTCCTTGCCCATGCTAGTCCACGTGTCGGTGTACACCACGTCGGCATCCCGCACGGCGGCCTCGGTATCCTCCATGGTCTCGATCACCGCGCCGGTAGCCTGGGCCAGCTCCTTGGCACGTGCGATCACCGCATCATCCGCACCATAGCCCACGGGTGTTCCCGCGCGGATGGTCATGCCCGTGAGGGCCGCCGCAAACAGAAGAGAGTGCAGCACATTGTTCCCATCACCAAGGTAGGTCAGCTGTGCGCCCTCCAACCCGCCCAGCTTCTCGCGAATGGTCAGAAGATCCGCCAACGCCTGGCAGGGATGATTGTAGTCCGAAAGCCCATTGATGACAGGTACTTCCGCCCACTCGGCCAGGGCGACGATATCACCATGCGCAAAGACGCGCGCCATGATGGCATCAACGTATCCACCAAGGACCCGAGCAACGTCAGCGACGCTCTCTCGCTTGCCCATACCGACCTCATCCGGCGAAAGATAGAGCGCCCTTCCGCCAAGGTCCGTCATGGCCAGCTCAAAGGACACGCGCGTGCGAAGCGAAGGCTTCTGAAAGACCATGGCGAGGGCTTTTCCCGCCAGCCTCTGCTCCATCACGCCCCGCTTGCGCTCAGCCTTTAGGTCAGCCGCTAGATCCAGCAGATCCAAGACATCATCGGTTGTCAGATCGGCGAGACACAACAGATCCTTGCCCCACATGCGCTCCGCTCCTCCAAGAACCTTTGCCGCTACGTGTCGCCTCAAGGGGGTCTCTAGCTCGTCCGAGACGCCCATACCAAGTCATAGTGTACCTGCCAGCGCTCCATGCGCACGCCTTCGAGCCCGATCTTTCTGAGATGATCTTCCAGGCGACCTCGGCCAGCCATCCGTCCTGGAAACCACCAAGCGTCCGAGCCAACGCGATTCGATAGCAGCAACACCGCACCGGGCTTGGAGACGCGAACCATCTCTTCGATGGCCATCTCTGGCTCACCCATGAACTCGAGCGATTCCAAGCAGACCACCGCATCAAAGGTGCGGTCTTTGTAGGGGAGCGCTCGCGCGTCGCCACGGATGGTTTGCACAACAGACAGCTCTTCACCTGCCGCGCTATGCCCCTCTGCCAGCATCTCGCGCGAACGATCCAATGCATACACGGCGCCAGGGAAATCGCCCGTCCTTAGCACCGCAAGCGGCACGCGACCTGTGCCCGTCGCCACGTCCAGCACACGCGGCGCATCGACATCATTCAACGCTTCAGCCAAGGGGATCCCGATACAGCGCGCCTCGTCCACAAAGGTCAAGCCCTTGGCGCGGTCGTAACGCCAGGCAGCTATGTCATAGAGCCATGTGACGACACCGGTGCCCAAGTAGGTGCCCTCTGTCACGACCAGCAACCAGTAGAACGCAAAGGCAAGGAGCGCCAGGAGCAAGCCGACCAGGAGCCCAGTCGTGCCCACTATGAGTGGCCTCTGCCAACCTGGCCCGCCGCAAGCCTCATCTCGCCATCGCCTCCCGTGGCTGCCCCCTGTGAGCGAACCAGGCGATTATAGCATCCTCACGAGAGCACAAGCAAAGAGGACCCGGGTGACCCCGAGTCCTCACGTACTTCTCGCATCGCTGACCCTCGCGCTGGGACCTGGGCTGCCGTATCCTAGATCAGGAACTGGTCCGGCGCCACGTCGGTTCCCTGCTCCTCTTCCTCCTCGGTAGCCGTCAAGTCCTCGTCTGGCTTGGGAAGAGGCGCCTGTCGGAGGCTCAGGCCTAGGTGGTGCTTGATCGAGTCAACATTCAGCACCAGGAGCGTCAGCTCGTCGCCCTCGGACACCACGTCGGATGGCGCGTTGATGGTGCCGTCAGCCAGCTCGGAGATGTGCACGAGGCCCTCGATACCGGGCTCGACCTCGACAAAGGCCCCAAAGTCTACCAGATGTGTCACGACGCCGGTGACAACGCTACCCACCGGGAAGCGCGTCTCGGCCATCACCCAAGGATCGGGCTGCAGCTCCTTCAAGCTAAGACCGATACGCTCGCGCTCGCGATCCACACGGATGACCTTGACCTCGATCTCTTCTCCGACATCCAGGACGTCGCGCGGATGATCGACGTGCGACCAGGATAGCTCGGAAATGTGCACCAGACCGTCCATCCCGCCGAGATCGACGAACGCGCCAAAATCGCGCAGGCTGCTGACGATGCCCTTTCGGACTTCGCCCACCTCGATCTCTGCGAGGAGCTTCTCCCGTTGCTGCGCGCGCCACTCGCGACGTGCCGCCCGCTCAGAAAGAATCAGCCGCCTGCGTCGGCGATTGACCTCGATGATCTTGACGCGCAATTCGCGCCCAACAAAGACCTCCAGCCCCTCCGGAGGGGCCACGCCCTTGGTGCGGCGGGCGAGGTTGGCGATTTGGGACATCGGGATGAATCCTTGCAGGCTGCGGTACTTGCAGACCAAACCACCCTTGTTATAGGATTCGATGGGAACGGCCACCGCCTCGCCCTCATCCATCAACTCTGCGGCGGTGATCCAGTCCTCCTGCGCCTTGGCGAGGTTGATCGAGACGAGAAGATTGCCCTCGCGGTCCACGGGCCGCAGAACGTAAACCTTGACCAACGAGCCGATCTGCAGCTCGTCCAGCTCGTCTTGGCTCATCCGCGAAAGGTCTTTCGACGACACCAGTGCTTCCTGCTTGGCGCCTACGTCGACCAATATCTCGCCGCCACCGCGGCGGACGATCGTTCCCTCCAGGATATCACCGCGCTCTGGGCTCGCGGTCTTGTACTCGTCGCCCACGGCCTCCCACAGCTCGGCGAAATCTTCCGTCGTCTTGGTGCGCGGCGCCTCAGGCTCTGTCATGCTCAAGAACTCCATCCTTCGTACGGCACAGTCAACAGGCTCCCTGTTGACTACACACATGCTTGCCATTATGTCTATTATACGGACCCCTCAGGATGCTGTCAACCCGACGCGAGCCCCGCGTTTCGCGTCAGGATCCGGTACGGACCGACCTCTTCGACGATAGCGTACCTTGCCCGGATGTACTGATCGAGATCCCGCACCCCGCTGGGGATGGCGCTCGCGTTGGGTTCGCGGACCCCATCAAAGCGCGTCGATATCACGAGCATACGGACATCGTGGCGCTCAAGATCGGCGATGATCTCTTGCTGGACTTCTCGCGTCGTTGCCTGGCCTGGATGCAGCTCGTGGTATCGCGTCCCTGCGGCCCGATCAGCCAAAAAGTAGATCAGCGGCTCATTGACGAACACCTTCTCGTGGGTCCCGACGCCCACATAGATGCGCTCCTGCGGCTCGGTCAGAGAGCGCACGCTTTGGGCCACCGTCTCAAGCTGGCGATCGACGGGTACGGGGTATGCCTTCGCTATGCTGCTAGCCGGCGCCTTGGTCCAGGGGAACCCTGCCTGCCAGAGCTGTCGCCTCTCGCGGAGCGGATGCGCCAGCAGCATGATAGCCAACGCCCCCATGAGCATCGATACGCCAACGCGCGTCTCACCTGACGAGCCCCCCATGCCGTTTGCGAGCCCCACCAACACCATGGGCACGAGCACCAGCATCTGGACGTTGTGGACTAGGTCGCTCCGCACACGAGCCTGCTGGAAGAGCAGCAACGACAGGGCAGACACGGAGGCCCACACTACCCATGCCGCTGTGGGCTTGTCCCGTCGCGTCAGCTGCCAGACCGCCACCAGCAACCCAAACACGGCCAGGATCACAGGTGCATAGTAGGGCAGGTAACCCAAGCACTCTTCCCAGAACGACGGCGAGAAGGCAGGAGCCGTGGGACGAGGTAAGGGCAGACGGCGTACCTCGGCGAACTTGGTGGCAGGGAACCACACGAGCTGGTCCCACAGAGTCTCTGGCCCCACCGCCAGGGCAAGCCATGCATAGACCGGAACAGCCACGAGCCCTGCTCCGCCCAGTAGCCGCCCCCACGCCTCCAGCACACGCATGGTCTGGCGGCCTTGGCCCCGGGTCCCACGCCAGACCGATGCGCCCCCAACCACCAGCGCCACCGCAAGGCCGTACGCTCCAAAATCATGTCGGAGCAGCGCCGCTGCCCCTAGAGCGCCTCCCGCCAGCCACCAACGGCGAGACTCGGCTCGTTGACAACTGCACGCCTGCCATAGCCATAGCACTGCCAACAAGCAGAACACCAACGCAAGGTAGGCAGGATAGAGATAGAACTCAAACA
>CAYOBT010000161.1:0-6176 GCA_964402205.1 uncultured Anaerolineales bacterium | reverse complement strand
TGGTGCTGCAGGTGCACGACGAGCTTGTGCTGGAAGTTCCAGAAGATGACCTAGACCAGGTGCGCGACCTGGTCGTCAACACGATGTCGCAGGCGCACAAGCTGCGCGTCGCCCTCAAGGTGGATGCTGTGGTTGGGCGCAACTGGATGGAGCTGAAGTAGATGACCCTGATCGACGACACATTGCAGCGAGGCATCGCTGAGGCACTGGAGCGCGCCCAGCAGGAGGGCGCGCTCCCCACGTTCGAGATACCCGACGGTATCCCCGTCGAGCGTCCCAAGTATGAAGAGATGGGTGACTATGCCACGCCTGTGTGCCTGCAACTGGCCCGCGTGGCGCGGATGGCCCCGCTCAAGATCGCTCAGGCGTTGGCAGAGCATCTGCCAACCATGCCGTTTCTGGCAGGAGCCGAGGTAGCCCCGCCTGGATATGTGAACTTTCGCCTGAGCGAGAGATGGCTGGCTGACCAGGTCGATACGGTACTCAAGACGGGTGACAGGTTCGGTTGCGTGGACGTCGGGCACGGCAAGCGCGTCCAAGTAGAGTTCGTTAGTGCCAATCCTACTGGTCCGTTGCATATGGGATCGGCCCGGAATGCCGTTCTTGGCGATACGCTCGCTCGCGTGTTGGAGGCAGCCGGCTATGACGTGCAGCGCGAGTACTATGTCAATGATGCCGGTAGCCGGATGCGCGTGTTCTACGAAACGCTGTACGCGCGCTATGCTCAGGCCTTGGGGCGAGACGAACAGGTGCCTGAAGACGGCTATCACGGCCAGCATATGGTGGCCATGGGCGAGTCCCTCGCGGAAGAGGTCGGTGACCGGTACCTGAGCATTCCCCGCGACAAGGCGATCGCGGCCGTGGGTGAATGGGGGCTGGATCGCGTGCTTGACGAGGCACGTGAGGACCTCGAGCGCATGGGGATCACGTACGATCGGTGGTTCCACGAGTCGACGCTCTATGATGACGGTGCTTTTGAGCGCGTGATGGCTATCCTGCGCGATGGCACTTATCTCAGCGAACACGACGGCGCAGTGTGGTTTGATGCCACACGGCTTGGGGGCGACAAGGACGAGGTCATCATCCGGTCGGATGGCTCGCCCGGATATTTCGCGTCAGACATTGCCTATCACTATGACAAGTTCGTGGGGCGAGGGTTCGACCAGGTCATTGACGTCTGGGGAGCAGATCATCAGGGCCATGTGCCACGTATGTTCCTCATGCTGGAAGCACTAGGTCTGGATCCGGCGCGGCTTACCATCATCATCTACCAGCTCGTCACGCTCAAGCGGGGCGGGGAGATCGTCCGCCTCTCGAAGCGCACAGGCGACATGATCACGCTGCGCGAGGTGGAGGACGAGGTGGGCGCCGATGCCATGCGGTTCTTTCTGACGGCCCGCTCGGCGGATAGCCAGATGGACTTCGATCTCGATCTTGCCAAGGCACAGTCCGACGAGAACCCCGTCTACTACGTGCAGTACGCACACGCGCGCATATGCTCCATTCTGCGGTACGCGGAGGGTCTGGAAGGCAATGATGGTGACGTGAGCTTGCTGACGCATCCATCCGAGCTGGTATTGATACGGCAGATGCTGCGCCTGCCCGAGTTCGTGCGCACAGCCGCCGAGGGCCTGGCGCCGCACTATTTGGCCTACTATGCCCAAGAGCTAGCCAGCGCGTTCCATGCCTTCTATCGGGATTGCCGCGTGGTGAGCTCGGATCCGGATGACGCCGAAATCAGCAAGGCAAGGCTCAAGCTGGTGGCGGCGTGCCGCTTGGTGCTCCGGCGTGTTCTCGAGCTCATGGGCATGTCGGCCCCGGAAGTGATGTAGGCTGCGCCCGGGCGGGGTGTGGATGGAGCTTTGACGGTGCTGGGTGAACGTGGTACACTCGCTCCGGTTGGGGCGAATAGCTCAGCTGGGAGAGCACTTCCCTTACAAGGAAGGGGCCACAGGTTCGAGTCCTGTTTCGCCCATCGTTTGCTGCCAAGGCAACGGCGCGGCGCGCCGGGGCCTTTTTTCGGGTAGCAGGTTCGCTACGCGACCTCTGGGGAGGGCATGCATGTCAGGACCGAGCAATCTGCAAAGCCAAACGGAGGCTTTCTGGCGCGATGAGTATCAGGTCGGCGAAGACGACCTGGACTTGGCCACCAGCCTTATTCTCGAAGCTGGCAAGCCGCAAGGCGCTGATGTGTTGGCGGCCGCCATCATGATGAGACGCGTCAAGCGTGAGCAACAGGCTCTGACGCAGATGGCTGCTCGAGGCGAGCTCTACCAGCCAAAGAATGCCTACGAGGTGGGGCAGATACTCGTGTTCTCCGCCAGGGGCTTTGAGGCAGGCGAGGTGGTCGAGGTCCGCGACGGCTATAACCCCAAGTATGGCGAGTTCTCTGTGATCAAGGTCCGGCTCGAGGAGGAAGACGCGGAGCAAGAGTTCGCGAGTGCCTTCCCGTATGAGCATCCTCTCAATCGTCCTGAGCAACAGCTCTTGGGCGGGACGGACCCGAATCTCAGTGTGGAGGACCTGGTTGCTGCTTGCCTGCCGTATGTGCGCGATCGGCTGATGGCAACCCTCGAGAACGACGACGAGTTCATGCGCTTTGAGGACGATTGGTACCTGCAAGAGCTCCTGCCAGAAGTGGGCGAGGGTTACCTGAACTTGGCAGAGGCGTTGATCTACGAGCAGAACGAACCTCTGCCGGTGGCCGCGATCCTCGAAAAACTCGATCTCGCCGAGGGTACGTCGCCGGCGGCTCAGGTGTTCGCGCTGAATCGCGCTCTGGCGAACGACGACCGGTTTGACGACGTTAGCCTGGATGACGAGCCTCTCTGGTATCTGCGTCAGCTAGAGCCCGCCGCTGTCCATATGCGCCCGCCCATGATGCAGGATCCTGTCCGCACTGAGGGCGGCGAGTTCATCTGCCTGTCCATGCTCGATCTGGTGGAGGAGATTGGTGACGAGCTTGACGACATTCCCGGGATGCTTTTCCGCGAGCTCGACGAGATCACCTTTGACGTGATATTCCCGCATCTCTACGCCGGAACCATGCCGGCCACGCTGCAGCTCTTGCGACGGCTGTCCGTGCCGCGAGGCAAGCATCACGCTCGTTTGACGCTGGTCGATTCCGATCTGGGCAAAGAGTATCGTGTCTGGCTGGTACCCGATGAGGGCTACATCTGCGGGCTTGATGCGTGGTATGAGGATGTGGGCATGTGCGTCGGCGCCCAAGTGGAAGTGGCTGTCGCCGACGAGCCGCTAACCATCGAGCTATCTGTGCAGCGATCCAAGCGTAGTCGAAGTGAGTTTCTGCGAGCGGCGATCGTCGAGGACGACAGGCTCACGCTTCAGATGCAGCGCGCAAGCTTGCCCGTGGAGGTGGATCGGAACAGTGTGGTCTACGTTCCGGACGCTGATCAGATCGCAGCTCTGATGCTGTTCGACCGGACGCAGAGGCTCTCTTTGGCCGAGATCGTGTACCATGCCTTTGAGGAGCTCGCCAAGCTCGGTGCCGGGGGTACGGTCCACGCCAAGTCGGTCTATGCGACCGTTAACCTCATGCGCCGTTGTGGCAGTGTCCCTGTGTTCCAGGAGCTCACGCGACGCGCCTGTTACGATCCCGTCGGCAACGGCGAGTGGGCCTTTGAACCAGCGAAGAAGGGCCTGTATTACAGCTCGCCCGAAGAGATGCGTGATCGCCCACAGCGATCGCGGGACACCGCTGTTCAGGAGCCTGTGGCTCAGTACCTAGGCCGGTAGGAGGGAGATTCTATGGCCAGATGGCAGCGCCCAACCATCGATACCAAATTCCACATCGATGAGGATTGGTGGGAGCAGAGCGGGCAGGATCTTCGCCTCTTCGTGCGCCAGGCTTTGTGTGACGAATGCCGCAACGATCTGAGCGACTATGAGGGAGAGCGCCTCATCGATTGGGTGGACGAGTTCACCGGCGAGGTGAGGCGGGTTGATGGTCTGTGGCACGCGCTCAATACTTGCTGCAGTACGCGGCCGGATTATATCACGCCCAACACGCCCATCGTTGAATCCATCTTTCGCACGTTTCTCGCCAACGGCAACACCCCTCTGAGCATACGGGAGCTATACGAGCTGCTAGATCGCCGCCCGCCCGAGACGATCCTGCGCATGTTGACGGCCGGGAAGGTGTACTTGGGCATTCGTCCCGTCATGTAGTGTCGTGGGATGACGCCGCCGGCGAGGGGAGCACTTTTGGGCTCCCCTCTTTGCTTTCCTGCGTAGGCGAAACGCCGCATGAGGTGTCGCATGGAGCTGCCAAAGCCTTGGCGCTATCTACTGGGAGCTGTGGGCTGCGCGGTGGTCCTGGCGTGCTTTGCACCCGTGCTTTGGCAGGGGCACGTGTTCTATAGCGGCGATATGGCCCGGCTATACATTCCCGCTCAGGCAGCCTTGCAGCGCTCGTTGCGGGAGGGACGCCTTCCTTGGTGGTCGTCCGAGCTGGGGATCGGCTACCCTCTGGTGGCCGAAGGCGAGGTGGCGGCCCTCTACCCCTTTACATTGGTGTTCACCTCCTGGCTCGCTCCTGAGGTCGCGATCACGGCGCAGGTCTTGCTGCACTATGCGCTAATGCTGTTGGGCGCGTATCTCTATGGACGTCAGCTCGGGTTGAGTGCCTTGCCGGCAGCGCTGACAGGGCTTGTCTGGGCCTTGGGCGGGTTCAACCTAGCGCACCTCAGCCACGTGAGCATCCTGCGGGCAGCCACGTGGCTACCGTGGTTGCTGTGGCTGATGGGAAGCCTTCGGACGACGGTGCCAAGGGCAACCATGGCGTTGCGCCTCGGAGCCCTAGCGCTGGTAGTGGGCCTGCAGTGGCTCGCAGGGCACCCGCAGATGGCGCTGCTGAACACCCTGGTGGCGCTCGCATACGGGCTCTGGCTGACGGCACGAGCGTCGCGGCGGCGCGAGGCTGTGACAAGGCTGGCAATGCTGGTAGCCGCCGCGGGCCTTGGCCTTGTGCTAGCGCTCCCTCAGATCCTCCCGTCGGTCGAGCTCGTCTTGCAGTCGCAGCGAGCTGGTGGCTTGGACGCTGCCTTTTTCACGAGCTACTCGTACCCGCCACTACTCACGGCTACCTGGGCCAGCCCGTTCATGCTGGGGAATCCCTATCCTGATGGCTCGGTGGAGCTGATGTTCTATGTGGGACTGGTGCCACTTGCCCTGGCCCTCATTGGCATCGTGCGCTCGCGCCTGCCCGAACGTTGGTGGTTCGTGGGGCTGGGCATCATCGGGTGGCTGATGGCATGGGGGCGCTGGAATCCGCTCTATCCGTGGTTGCACCGCGTGCCGGTGCTCAACCTGTTTCGCGTGCCGGCACGGTACCTCTCGTGGACAGGATGGGCGGTTGCGGTTCTGGCAGGCATCGGCGCAGAGGTCGTCTCGCGTAGGCGGGCATCGGACAGGCACGCTCGAGCCGGCTGGTACGGGCTGGTGCTTTCGCTTGGGTTGATGATGGCCGTGTTGGCGCGCGCCGCCACGTGGCGGGACCTTGAGCAGGCCTTGGCAGCATGGCACTGGCTACCGATTCTGCTGGCCGGCGCGATGCTCTCTACCATGCTGGCGCGATCCACATTGGGCCGGCGCAGTTGGCTCTTGTTGGCGATGCTGGCCATCGTCGTGGATCTGTATGCCTATCAGCGAGTGCTCCTGTGGACGTATAGCGAGACTGCACCGCGCTCTGTGGTGAGTGCGGCTCCGGTGGCCCTGGAGACTGTCGAGTCGCTGGAGGGGCGCGTCTATGTCAAGGACGAGATCGTCCCTGCCCGGAGCGTGCAGGAAGCGTCGCTCTACCCGAACCTTGGGCTGAAGTACGGGGTCTCGGTCCTCAACCTCTATCTCCCCCTCGTACCTGCGTCCTACGCTGACTGGTTGGCCGACATGGGTGCAGACGCGTTCAGCCTAGCGGCGGGATCCGGCTATGTCATCCCTCAGCTTTTGCCGGTGGATTCGGCCAGCGAGCTATACGATGTGCGCAACGAGCTGTCGGCGCTTCCGTACGACACGTGGATTGATCTGGAACCAACTCGGATCTCGTCCCTTGAGGTCGTGTCCTACCTGAGCCATGCCGCCGGGCTAACGGATGGTACACTGGCGGCATGGCTGTTGCTGCGCGAGGAGGCCGGCCAGGAGCTAGCCTTGCCGTTGAG
>CAYOBT010000160.1:800-6186 GCA_964402205.1 uncultured Anaerolineales bacterium | reverse complement strand
AAACCACCTCGGATGCCCATAAGGCAACCCACGTTGCCCGAGTTGCAGTCGGTGTCCCAGCCGGCGGTGTTCACGATGGTCAACGCCCGGGAGAAGTCCCCTCCGCTGTAGAGCAATGCCATGATGATGACAGCGTGGTTGGGGACGACGTGGCAGTTGCCCCCGTAGCGATGATAGCCGTAGCGTTGGCGGACGTGCGCAAACGTATCGTGCCAGTCGTCGTGTCTGGCGCGCCACGCCCGCACGTCGGCAATCAGTTGCGCGATGAGGCTGTCGCCTGGGATGACGGCGAGTCCCGTGTCAAGCAGCGTATCCAGATCGCTCTCGACGAAAGCTTGCGCTTCCATGGCAGCGATGACCTGCGCCGCATGGACCGCTTCGCCGTCGTGGCTCACCCGAGCGGCCCGCTGTGCCAGGTCGGCAGCCAGACGCGGCTGAGCCGGTGCGATCATGCCCCAGCCATCGACAAAGATCTGAGCACCGATCTGCTCGGCTACGACCTGACCGTTCAGCGCCATGGATCCGCTATGCGGGGCCGGCACGCCCGACTTGAGCCTGAGGTAGGCGGTGTGCTCGGTCGATTGGCCCATGCCGCCCCACCATAGCACCGTTTTCCCCTCGATGAGGTAGTTAAGCCACGTCTGGCCAATCTGCGCGGACGAGAGATCCGGGGACATCCCATAGTCAGGCATCGCTCGGAGGAAGGTGAGGGTGCCAGAGATGTCATCGTCGAGCGTGACAAGGGGCACGCCGAGGCGCTCGTGTACATAGTAGCGAATCGTGCCAAGCTCCCCCACGATCCGCTCGTGGGTCCAGCCCTCAAAGGGCTTGCCCGCATAGACGCCGATGATCTTGCCGAGGACGCCAGCATAGACGCGCTCAACATAGTCAGTGGGTATGGTCACAGGATAACCTCCTTGGGCTGTGGAAAAGTTATCCACAGTTGGGTGTGGAAAGTGTAGAGCGTGTGGACATTCCCTGCTTGACCCCACTGTACATCGTGGGCCACTGACAGGCAAGGCGCTGAGCACCGTACCTATGCGTCAATACGAAATTGACGCATAGCCATCCACTAGTATCATTATACTGTGGTTCTTATGACTAGTCTGCAAGATGTCCATCCGGGGCAGTCTGAAGGTCATGATGCGTCAAGGTGCGTGGCGTAAACGCCCAGGATGCATCGTGCGGTAACGAATCCCGCTCTTTGGCTTGGGGAAACTTATCCACGGGCTTGTGGATGAGCTGTGCACAACCCGTTTTGGCGCCACAGTCTGGGTCACATACAATGTGTCTCGTGTATCAAGATAGGAAGGCAAGGCATGACTGACGAACAGAACAGCGGAGATTCCGGCACCAAGCGACAGGGCATCGTCGTTCCGGTGTATGTCATCGTGATCGTAATCCTGATCCTTTTGGCCCAGTTGGCAGCTTTGGTATGGCCGCGAGAGGGCATCAAGGTCGCTGAGGCCCAGCCGACGGTGGATGTGTTCAGCCGTCCGACCCGGACGCCCACATCTACCGACACGCCGGTGCCTCCGACCGACACACCGTTGCCCACGGCAACCAATACCGCGACACCGTTGCCGCCCACGGCAACGCCTACCGAGACGCCTGTACCGTCCACGGCCACGCCAGAGCCCACCGATACGCCGATCCCACCAACCCCGGCTCCGACCCGGCCGCCTGCGACGCGCGTCCCGCTGACGGCTACCCCGGTTCCTGCGCAGCTTCTCGAGCGCATTGATCTCGACAACGGTGAGTGGGGCACTGGCTGGGCGGTGGTCAATTACCAGACTACTGACGAGGGCGTGGAAGCACCCATCGTAGTCATTGGTGATGATGGCAATCGGTACCGGATGGAGATCGGTTTCCTATCGATGCCCGAGTCTTTGGCCGAGGTCAACCGCATGTGGGGATTCGGTGGCCGAGGTGGCGCGAGCTGGAACCTGATCGTGTTCATGCGCGAGAGCGTGCAGTGGGTATCGTGTCCCTCTGAGGCCAACGTCTGCTACGAGAGCAAAGCTAACTCGGGCCAGGCTGTTCTGACGGTAGAGCTCTACTTCCAGGATCGCGTGCTCGAGTCGCTGCTGCGGAGCTATTTGTCCGGCGGCATGCTCGGCGTGACGCGGAACGAGTACTACTGGGAGATCCAGCACGCCGTGTATGATCCCATTTGTGGCGCGGTGCCTGAGAAGGCTACGATCGCCATCCGCTTCTCCCGCTACTAGACGATTCGTATCCCACGAGAAAGGCCCTGGCCACTGCGGTGGCCAGGGCCTTTCGGCTGTGGAGGGATCCGGCTCAGGTCATGCGGAGACTCACCTTGCGGAAGTGATAGCCGTAGATGGCCAGCGTGACCGCATCAACAAAGAGACTCGGTCTGCGGAATAGCGTCCACAGGAGAAGCTTCCAGTACTCGAATCGCTCTGACCCGACGACGCCCAGAACCCAGATCGAACGGAAGAACGCAGCGATATAGTTCCAGCCTAGCTTGCGCTGGATGACCTGCGGTTTCTTGTACTCGCGGAGGAACGTCCGTACGCGCTCATAGTATACCTTTGGGGAGTAGAGTTGCTGGACGAGGTTGCGGTAGCCGCGCCGCAGCACCTCTGGGTCCATCTTCGGCAGGAAGTTGAGCGATGCGTCGGTGTTGTTGCCCGAGGCCTCGTTGAGGAGGCGCCCCTCGTCGGCCATGCGCGTGTGGAGCTTGGTGCCGGGAAGTACCTGAAGCAGGCCGACCATCGCGGTGACGATGCCAGAGCGCTGGATGAACTCGATCTGCCGCTGGAAGATGCCGGGTGTGTCGCTGTCGAACCCCACGATGAACCCGCCCTGGACCTGGAGCCCGGCTCGCTGAAGCGTCTTGACGCTGGCTACGAGGTCGCGCCCCTGATTCTGGAACTTGTTGCACTCTTTCAGCGCATCCTCATCGGGGGTTTCGATGCCTACGAACACCGTGTCAAACCCAGCCTCGACCATCATGTCCATCAGTTCGGGATCATCGGCGAGATTGATGGAAACCTCGGTGTGGAACCGAAATCCCCGTTTGCCTACCCGCCAGTCCGCTAGCGCGGGCAGTATCTCTTGCTTGAGCTTACGCTTGTTCCCGATAAAGTTATCGTCTACGAAGAACACGCCGCCGCGCCATCCTACCTCGTGAAGCCCGTCGAGCTCGGCGACGATCTGCTCTGCCGACTTTGTGCGGGGGCGGTGGCCGAACAGGGTAGTGATGTCGCAGAACTCGCAGTCGTAGGGGCAACCGCGTGAGTACTGGACCGACATATCGGAATAGTGCTTGAGGTTGAGCAGATCCCATCGAGGGGGAGGCGTTTCAGCAAGCTCTGGGAAGCGCTCCGCCTCATAGACGCGCTTGGGGTTGCCAGTGCGCAGGTCCTCCAAGAAGGGCTTGATGGTGACTTCGCCCTCGCCGAGGACCAAATGATCGACCTGAGGGAACTCTTCGGGCAGCGACGTAAACAACGGGCCGCCCGCAACGGTACGCACGCCGTGCGCATGGCATCGCTCGATGACCTCTTCAGCAGAGTCGCGCTGCACCATCATGGCGCTGATGAGGGCATAGTCAGCCCACTCGAGGTGGCGGCGTCTGAGGTTGGTGACATTCATGTCGACCAGCTTCAGCTCCCAGTCATCTGGCAACATCGACGCGACCGTGATCAGTCCGAGAGGGGGCAGGCTGGCGCGCTTGCTGATAAAGCGCAATGCGTGGCGAAAGCTCCAAAAGGTATCCGGGAATCGCGGATAGACGAGCAGAACGTGCATGATATCTCCTTGTAGGCAGCACGACTTACCCATTATAACACATGATGCCTAGAATCGTTGTGTGAAGGTTCCTGACCTCGCTTTGACGGGCCAGCCATCACGTCTAGAATCGCTATGCTTGGATACTCTACGGTCCGAAGGTGCTGCGGGTTCTGGGTTTCGGGGGCAGATTCGTGAAACATCTCTTGCGATCGCTCAAGTTTCTCAAGCCATACCTCTGGCTCAGCGTGGGCTCGTTGCTTTCATTGCTGATCGCCACGGGAGCCATGCTCTTCCTACCACGGCTCTCGCAGTTCGTGATCGACCAAGGCATCGCGGCAGGGGACTTGTCTCGCGTCTTTTCGCTGAGCGCGACCATGGTGGGGTTGGCCCTGGCGCGGGCCCTTTTCCAGTTCGCGCAAGGGGCATTGGCAGCGCGAACTGCCCAGGGCGTGGCCTACGATCTTCGCAATCAGCTCTACAGTCGCATTCAGTCGCTATCGTTTAGCTACCACGATCGTGCGCAAACCGGCCAGCTTCTCACACGAGCCACTTCTGATGTCGACCGAGTACAGATGTTCATCGGACGTGGTGCCGTCATGTTCCTGTCGGCAGCCTTCATGCTCGCGGGTGCGCTCACGCTGCTGTTCCAGACCAACTGGCGCCTCGCGTTCCTGATCGTCTTTGTGGTGCCGGTGACCTTTGCTCTCTTTGGCGTGTTTGCGCGAACGGCAACTCCACTCTTCAAAGAGGTGCAGCGAAGGCTCTCCGATCTGAACGTTGTCCTCCAGGAGAATCTCGCCGGCATACGCGTGGTCAAGGCTTTTGCACGTGAGCCCTACGAGGCCGGGCGCTTTGAGGACGCGAACCGCGATCTGTACGACATCAGCATCCGCGTGAACAATGTGATGTCCCTTGCATTCCCCACAGTGTTCTCCGTCTCGAATATCGCAACGCTGGTGATCTACTGGGTGGGCGGCGGACAGGTGATTGCGGGGATGCTTACCACGGGCGAGCTGGTGGCCTTTGCCGCGTATGTGATGATGGCCTTCTTCCCGGTGCTCATGATGGGCATGATCATCTCCATGCTGTCGCAGGCAGGGGCCTCAGCGGAGCGGATCTTTGAGATCCTGGATGCCGACATCGAGGTCCGCGAAAAGCCGGATGCCACGCCACTTCCCCGGCTGGCGGGGCGCGTTGCTTTCGAGGATGTTTGTTTCCGCTACTATGCAACCGGGGATCCCGTGCTGGACGGCATCTCCTTTGTGGCCGAGCCTGGCGAGACGATCGCGCTTCTGGGAGCGAGCGGCTCTGGAAAATCGAGCGTCATTAACCTGATCCCGCGCTTCTATGACGTCTGCGAGGGGCGCGTGACGGTGGATGGCCACGATGTGCGGGATGTCACCCTCGAGTCTTTGCGATCGCAGATCGGCATCGTGCTTCAGGAGACGAATCTCTTTGAGGGGAGCATCAGAGACAATATCGCTTTTGGAAGGCCGGATGCGTCGGATGAAGAGGTGGCTCGCGCGGCCAAGGCTGCCGAAGCAGCCGACTTTATCCAGAGCTTTGCGGATAGTTATGAGACACGCGTGGGCGAGCGAGGTGTGACGCTCTCTGGTGGACAGAA
>CAYOBT010000160.1:0-790 GCA_964402205.1 uncultured Anaerolineales bacterium | reverse complement strand
AAGCAGCGCATCGCCATCGCGCGTGCGCTGCTCACGGATCCGCGCATCCTGATCCTGGACGACGCCACGTCCAGCGTCGATCTAGCCACAGAGCTACGGATCCAGAAGGCTCTCGATCGTCTGATGGAGGGGCGGACGAGCTTTGTCATCGCTCAACGGGTCGCGACCGTGCTCAATGCTGATCTGATCCTCGTGCTGGATCGCGGGCGCATCGTCGCCAAGGGTACGCATGAGAAGCTCTTGCGTGAGAGCGAGGTCTATGCCGAGATCTACAGCTCGCAGCTAGATCCCGATCGCGTGCTGCTCGACGCTCAGACTGGGGAGGTGCCAGCATGAGCCGTAGGATGCCGTCCCCCGATGCTGCGCCCGCCAAGGATGCGGCTCGAACGCTGAAGCAAGTTTGGGGCTACTTTTCCGAGTTCCGTTGGCGCTTGGCCCTCTTCGCCGTGTTGCTGGTGATTGGCGTGGTAGCAGAGGTTGCAGGGCCGTATCTTATCGGCGTTGCTGTCGACCAGTTCATCGATCCGACCGGGGCATCACAGCCCGATTGGCTTGCTGCCCTTCTGCCAGGTTCAGTCTCTCGAGAGCGTGGTCTGATGATGGTGATGCTGGCCCTGGCAGGCACCTATGCGCTCATCTGGGCCATGAGCGTGGCGCAGTTTCGGCTGGTGGTGCGTATCTCGCAGGCGGTACTGCTGCGCCTGCGCACCGAGATCTTTGAGCAGATCCAGCGTCTGTCGCTCAGCTTCTTTGATCAGCACGAGGCCGGCGATCTGATGAGCCGTCTTGT
>CAYOBT010000159.1:0-6208 GCA_964402205.1 uncultured Anaerolineales bacterium | reverse complement strand
CTTCCAGCACTTCCACCTCACCCTCACGTAACATGCTAGGCGGCACATGGCGTAGATTCTTGCTCGTATCGTGGTGGTAGCTCATGATCAGGTTCTCGTCCAGAGCCGAATCGCAGATGAGTGTGATCTGCTCCACGTGGCGCGGCTCGGGCCAGGTGTAGGCCACCCAATCCCCCACGCGACCGACCCACGCGTGGGTGTCATCGCCGACGGGACGCGCGATGCCATCTCGCAGGGGCTCTGGATCGCCGCTGGAGGCCTCCAGTCGCGCCTCGTCCGTCAGCGGGCCAAGCTCTTGGCGCACCCACGGCAGATAGCAGTCTTGCCACAGCAGCGACTGCTGCAACTCGTGGATGTGCGTCTGCCCCAACGCCCTCGGCGTGATGCCGCGCTCCGCACACATGGCCGCCGCCGTCCCGACGGCCTGCCCCATGCTGCACGCCGTACCCATGAGCCGCGTCGAGCTCATGGCGGCGTGCGTCGCGCTGGCGCATCGTCCCGCGAAAAAGAGATTGCTCACGTCACGCGCGTACAGCGATCGGTAGGGGATGCCATAGGGCGACGGTGCGGGATGGAAGATGGTCGATGGCACACCCCGCATGGCCGCCCAGAACCCGGAGGGATGATGGTCGTCCATCGTCCAGCCACCATAGGCGACGAGATCGGCGAAGCGGCCTTCGGACGCGATGTCGTTCTGCGTCAGCACATGATCGCCGATGTAGCGGCGGCTCTCGCGCTTGCCCGGTAGGAACTGGATCCAGTCGAGGGCCCAATTCTCGGCGCCGTGATCGCCGCGGTTCTTGATGTGATCCCACACGCCATAGACGATCCGCAGGAGCTCGTCGCGCATGGCCTCGGTATCGCCGATGCTATCCGCCTCGCCGCCGAGCTCGATCCACCAGTAGCCCATCTCGTGCCAGCGCCCATGGGCCCGCCCGCCGTAGGGGATCTCGTCGTCACTCTCAAAGGTATAGGCCCAGCTCGGTGGTGTGAACGGTTGCGGCGAATCGTAGCGGCGCGCCTGAAAGAGGCACGTCATTCCCATGGTGCGCGCATCGGCCTCCTCCGGTGCAATGGACTCGCCGTATTCGTCGCGGCCCTCGCGACCAACGCGGTAGGCAGCACCCGTCAGCGGCGCCAGCACCCCATCGCCCGAGCAATCGGCGAACAAGGACGCGCGAACGCGATGGAACCGCTCCGTCGTAAGCTGCCAGCCGGTGACGCTTGCGATGGCATCTCCCGCCATCTGCGCATCCAGACAAGAGCAATTGAGCAGCAGCGTGATGTTCGGCTCAAAGCGCACCAGCTCGTAGAGGAGCGTGTCCCAGACGGCCCAACTCCACTGCGGATTGCGGCGAGCATTCTCAAGGCGCAGCTCCTCCAGAATGCCTGTCTCTCTAACGTTGGGAATGCTGTTGTTGCGATCCGCGCCCTGGATATGCACACGGATCTCGCTCGACGCGTTCCCGCCCAATACGGGACGATCCTGCATCAACACGACGCGCGCGCCATCCCGCGCAGCCGACACCGCGGCTGTCAGGCCAGCCATCCCCCCGCCAACCACACAGAGGTCGGCCTCATGCTCCTGCACCTCAAACGGACTGCTATCCACGTCTATCATGGCTTTCTCCCGCTCAAGCTGATCCAAAGCGCGCGGCAATAGGCATGCGCCGTCCGACACCAAACGCCTTGGTCGTGACGCGCAAGCCAGGCGCGGCTTGCTTGCGCTTGAATTCGTTGCGATCCACGGCCCGCGCCACCCAACGAACGGTATCCCTATCGTACCCCATGGCGGCGATCTCTTCCACCGAAAGCGCTCGCTCCACATAGCGCTCCAGGATCGCGTCAAGCAGATCGTAGGGCGGCAGCGTATCCTGGTCCGTCTGGTTGGGGCGAAGCTCGGCCGACGGCGGCTTGGTGATGGACGCTTCTGGTATAATCTTGCCCTCTCGGTTGATATGGTGCGCAAGGCGGTACACCATCGTCTTGGGCACGTCCGAGATGACCGCCAGGCCGCCGCTCATGTCGCCATAGAGCGTGCAGTAGCCCACGGCGAGCTCGCTCTTGTTGCCAGCGGTCAAGAGCAGGTGCCCAAACTTGTTCGAGATGGCCATCCAGAGATTGCCCCGTATGCGCGCCTGGATGTTCTCCTCGGCCACGCCGGGCTCTGTTCCGCCAAACAACGGCTCCAGCGCACCCAGGTAGCTCTGATGAATCTCCTCGATGGGCATCACGCTATAGCGTATGCCGAGGCGTTCCGCCAGCGCGCGGGCGTCGTCAAGACTGCCCTGGGACGAGTAGCGTGACGGGTTCGAGATGCCCCACACCCGATCAGGCCCCAAGGCTCGCGCGGCCAGAGCGCACGTCACCGAGCTGTCGATGCCACCCGACAGCCCCATCACGGCGCGATCAAAGCCGCACTTTCGGCAATAGTCGCGCAGCCCCAGAACCAAGGCATCGTGAACGGACGCAATCTCCTCCTGCGGCTCCCACGTGCTCAGAGGCGGGGCATGATTCGAGTCCACCAGGACCAGGTCTTCCTCAAAGGCATGCGCGACCGCCACGACACGGCCGCTGCCATCCAAGCAGAGGCTATTGCCATCAAAGATCAGCTCGTCATTGCCTCCTACCTGGTTCACATAGGCAAAGGGCACGCCCGCTCGGCGCGCGTGTTGGGCGAGCATCCGCTGGCGCCGCACCTCTTTGCCCACGGAGAACGGCGAGGCCGAGATGTTGACGAGCAGCGTAGCGCCCTGATCCACTAGCTCACCAACAGGATTCCGATCGTAGAGCTTGGCCGGCGGCCCCACCGACGGATCGGTCCAGGCGTCCTCGCAGACATGGAGGCCCAGCCGCTCGCGCCGGAAGGGCACGACCCGCACCTCCTCAGCCGGGGAAAAGTAGCGCGCCTCGTCAAACACATCGTACGTGGGCAGCAATGCCTTGGGTCGGCTCGCCACGATCTCACCGGAAGCTGCGAGCAGCGCTGCGTTGTACAAGCTCTTGCCGTTGACGCGTCCGGTGGGAACGGGAGCGCCAAAGACGATACCAACGCCATTCAAGGTTGCCGAGAGCCGCGCTATCTCCTGGATGCCCTCTTGCACCTGGCCAATGAACCAAGGTCGCTCTAGCAGATCCATGGGCGGATAGCCAGACACGACCATTTCGGCGAATATCACCAGCTCGGCTCCGCGCTGGGCGGCCTCGTGGGCTACCTGGCACACACGCGCGACGTTCCCCCGGACATCGCCTACCACCGGGTTGAGCTGGGCCATGGCGATTCTCATGCGCACCCTCCGCAACGCTTCAAGACAGCTTGCCGTCCTCCCAAGCCTCGACGGCGTTCCAGTACGCTCGCGATGCCCCAGCATGGAACGCCACCAGGATCACCTTCTCGAGCGTATCGTCCTGCTCCAGGAACCGCGCCACCTCGCGCACGGCAACCCGAGCCGCCTTTTCCAAAGGATAGCCATACACACCCGTGCTGATGGCCGGAAACGCGACGGTGCGGAGGCCATGCTCGACCGCCAACCGCAGGCTGTTGCGATAGCAGTTCGCCAGGAGCTCGGGCTCGCCGCGCTTGCCGCCGTGCCACACCGGTCCCACGGTATGGATGACGTGACGCGCCGGCAAGCGAAACCCCGGCGTGATGACGGCCTCGCCCGTTGGGCAGCCACCGATTTTGCGACAAGCCGCCAGCAGTTCGGCCCCCGCCGCTCGGTGGATAGCGCCATCCACACCGCCACCGCCCAGCAGCGAGCTGTTGGCGGCGTTGACGATGGCATCCACGTCAAGCTCGGTGATGTCACCTCGCCGTATCTCGAGCCTATCGATCATGGGCCAGACCTCCTTAACGCCAAACCTACGGTGTAGGTGCCCTCAACCATCCGCTCACAGCATGGGCGAGCAATCCCGCCAGCGGTGGGCAAGCCGCCGTGCACACAAAACGAACCCACATCACGCGCGGCCCCACCAGGGCGGCTTCCAATGGGAGGCGCGTCACCGACCAGACGGACCAGGCCGCGAGAAAGCCGACGACCGCCCCCAGCCCAGCCCCCATTCTGTAGAGTGTGCCGACGATGGGAAAGAGCGCATAGGGCGAACCGGGCACGAGTCCGCCCGCGACACACCCAAGCAGCACGCCACGGACGCCCGCCTCCCGTCCGAGCCATCGGCCGACGAGGTCCGCCGGCAGGAGCACCTGCGCCATGCCAGAGACAAAGAACGAGAGGAGAAGCAGCAGCAGGTTCGTCCACAGCAGGTTGGCTCCCCGCGAGACGCCCTCCAGAGCGGTGGCCTTCCCACGCCACAGAGCGTATCCCCCTAGCCCAATTGCCAACGCGAGCATCACCCAGGTGGCCGTATCCATATGGCGCCTCCTCTTGGCTGGCGTTCCAAGCTCCTGCGCTTTCACGGGATAGCCTCCACACCATCCACCAAGGCCGCTACCACGTCGCGTGCTAGCTCGGCATCCGCCGATGCCACGATCAGAGGATCGCGCGGCATGTCCGCAGCATACCGCGCCGACTCACCATCGCCATCCAGGACAGCACCGCCAAGCTCCTCAAGGATCGCGCTGCCAGGACCGGTGTCGTGGCCGTGGAACTGCCGGAACACACCAACCCCGGTATCTCCCTCCGCCAGGCGCCGCACGCTCCAGGCTATCGAGGCAACGCCGTCGGTCTCCAGCGCTAACCCCATGCGGGTGAGCGCCTGGACATCCTCCGGACGCATCCGCTTGACCTGCGGCACGATCCTTGGCGCCGTGGGTGTCGGCAGGCGCCGGTCCGCGCCGCCCACGCCACGAGCCACGAACGCCCCCATCTCTCGCAGACCCCACAGCAGCACGCCATCTGTCGGAAAGTAGAGCATGCCAAGGTCAAAGCGGCCCGTCGACAAATTGAGCAAGCCCAGCATGTGGCCGAACGTGGGCCTCCCGGCGAGATAGTCGTCCGTGCCATCCACCGGATCCAGCACCAACTCGTACCCACTGCTACCCCGGAAGCGCCTTTGCAGCTCATCGGGGCAAGCGGCCATTTCCTCGCTGTAGACGGCCAGATCCGGCGCCACGCTCGCAGCGGCCAGCATCAGGATCTCCTGGCAGACCCGATCCACCGCCGAGACGGCCGTGCTCCGCTGGTGAGACGAGTCCGGGGCCTTTTGCTCAGGCTCCACGCGTCCCTGCAGAGCCAGCGACACAGAGCCACATTGATAGAGCGCAACGCGCATGTGCGAGGCAAAACCGAGGAGCTCCACGAACTAGCCGTCCTCCCACCCACCAGCCTACCAGCCGCGAAACGAGGACCCTGTCCTTGCGCCGAAACGCATATCCTTGCGCCGAAGCGCATATCCTTGGGCCGAAGCGCATATCCTTGGGCCGAAGCGCATATCCTTGCGCCGATTATAGGCGAGGCGTCCGCGCGCGACCAGTATGCTCCCCCGTGCCGTTTTTGGCTCACCCCCGTCAGCGTGCTAGACTCCAGCACACACAACAACACAGCAAGGAGTTGCTTCGCTATGAGCTCAGCCACCTACCCCCTCGCGGACGCTGTCCGCCGCGCCTATCGCGCCACCGAGGATGACGAGACCATGGAGCCCCTGGTGCGTGTGGACGCCCAAGGCCAGCCCCTAGGACGCATCCAAGACGGCGATTATGTCATCTTCTACGATCTCCGCGGCGAGCGTGAGATCGAACTGACGCAGGCCTTTACCGAAAGGCCCTTCCCCCACTTTGCCGTGGAACCCATCACTACGCATTGGGCCACGCTTATCCAGTACCATCCGGAGCTCGATGCGCGTGTCGCGTTCCCTCCAGAAGGGCCGTATCCCGATACACTCTGCGAGGCCGTTAGCCGAGCGGGGTTGAGCCAAGTCAAGATCGTCGAGTCGGAAAAGGCCGTGCACCTAGGCTTCTTTCTGAACGGCAAGCGAGAGGAGCCCTTTCCGGGCGAACAAAGACGGTTCCTTCCCTCGCGTGAGTTCGAAGGATACCTACCGCCACCCGAGATGCGAGCGTCCGATGTCGCCGACGCTACCATTGAGGAGATCCGCGGCGATGCCGATCTCATCGTCGTCAACTGGGCCAACGTAGACGTCATCGGGCACAGCGAGGATCGCCAAGCCATCCTGCGCGCGGTCGAGACGGTCGACACGCAACTCGGACGCGTCTTGGATGCCGCCAGGGATGAGGGCATCACGGTGATCGTCA